>NZ_JBHVUQ010000047.1:0-48511 GCF_042884105.1 Streptomyces sp. NPDC058157 | reverse complement strand
GGTCGAGGCCGCGGTCGAGGAGGCGCAGGGCGCCGCCGGGGTCGGTGTGCAGCGCGCTGACCTCGTACTCCGAGACCGCTTCGGGTATCTCGCCGGGCGGCCAGGCGGGGCCTTCGGGCAGGACGAGGGCGCCTCCGGCGCACAGGGCGCGGGTCCAGCCGGCGGCGAAGGGCGTGAGGTCGGGGCCGCCGGTGAACAGGTGGCGGTCCTCGGGGGTCAGCCGGGCGACCCGGGCCCAGGCCTCGTGGGCGGCGAGCAGCAGGGCGTGGCCGACGGGGACGGGGCGGGGCACGGCGGCTCCGGTGAACAGGAGCGCCGCCGGGTCGGTCCGGGGCGCGCGGGCCGGGGGGTGGCCGGGCCGGGCCGCGATCGCCTCGGCTTCCGTGTCCGTGCGCAGGACCGGCAGGCCGTCGCCCTGGTCCAGGCGGGCCGCGCCGGCGGTGTCGGTGAGGAGCAGGCCGGGTGCCAGGGCGGTGAGCTGGACCCGTGCGGTGCGGGTGTCCCCGGGGTCGACGAGGGCGTAGGCGGCGCCCGCCTTGAGGGTGGCGAGGAGGGCGACGACGGTCTCCGCGCGGCGGGTGGGGGCGATGGCGATGCGGGCGCGGTCGGGCAGGCCCCGGGCGAGGAGCTGGTGGGCGAGCCGGTTGGCGGCCGTGTCGAGGCCGGCGTAGGAGAGGGGACCGGCCGGGGTGATGACGGCGGGGGCCCCGGGGGTGTCGCGGGCCCACTGCTCGAAGCGCTCGAGGACGGTGTCGGCGGCGGGCCGGCCGGAGCCGGCGGAGGACGATGCCTGCGTCATTCCCCCGATGATGCCACCGCGCCCGGAACGGGCCGGGCGTTCCCGGAAATCCCTGCGGTCCGCGGGAGTTGACCGGGACGGGCCCCCGGCGGGTGGTCCCGCGCCGATCCCTTGACCTGAAGTTTGGTCGAGGTTCTACCGTGGGGGTCATGGACATGGAAGTCACCGCCTGGCACTCACTGCACAGCGCGATCAACGCCCAGCAGGGCGACCGGCCCCCGTTCTCCCCGGCCAGCCTGCGCAGGATCGCCGCCTTCGCCCGCCCGCACCGGCGCGGGCTGACCTTCTTCCTGCTGCTCAGCGTGGTGGGCGCGCTGCTGGCGGTGGCCACCCCGCTGCTGGCCAGCCGGATCGTGGACGCGATCGTGCGGGGGGCGAAGGCGGGCGGCGACGGCGACACCGGGCAGGTGACCCGGCTCGCCCTGCTGATCGCGGTGATCGCGGTGGCCGAGGCGGGGCTGGGCCTGCTGACCCGCAAGCTCTCCTCGACCCTCGGCGAGGGCCTGATCCTCGACCTGCGCCGGGCGGTCTTCGACCACGTCCAGCGGATGCCGGTGGCCTTCTTCACCCGGACCCGGACCGGCGCCCTGGTCAGCCGGCTCAACAACGACGTGATCGGGGCCCAGCGGGCGTTCAGCAACACCCTGTCCGGGGTGGTGTCGAACCTGGTGACCCTGCTGCTGACGCTGGGGGTGATGCTGAGCATCTCCTGGCAGATCACCCTGCTGGCCCTGGCGCTGCTGCCGGTGTTCGTGCTGCCGGCCCGCCGGATGGGCACCCGGATGGCCGGGATGCAGCGGGAGGCCTCGGCGCTGAACGCGGCGATGGGCACGCAGATGACGGAACGGTTCTCCGCGCCCGGCGCCACCCTCGTCAAACTGTTCGGGCGGCCCGCCGACGAGTCCGCCGAGTTCGCGGCCCGCGCGGCCCGGGTCCGGGACATCGGCATCCGTACGGCGATGGCCCAGTCGGCGTTCATCACGGCCCTCACCCTGGTCTCGGCGCTCGCCCTGGCCCTGGTCTACGGCCTGGGCGGCTACTACGCCCTGCGCGGCAGCCTGGAGGCGGGCTCGGTCGTCGCCCTGGCCCTGCTCCTGACCCGGCTGTACGCCCCGCTGACCGCGCTGGCCGGGGCCCGCGTCGAGGTGATGAGCGCGATGGTCAGCTTCGAGCGGGTCTTCGAGATCCTCGACCTGGAGCCCCTGATCGCCGAGAAGCCGGACGCCCGCCGGGTGCCGGAGGGCCCGGTGGCGGTGGAGTTCGACCGGGTCTCCTTCGGCTACCCCTCCCCCGACAAGGTCTCGCTGGCCTCCCTGGAGGAGGTGGCCGTCCTCGACGCCCGGGGCGGCACGCGGGTGCTGCACGAGGTGTCCTTCCGTGCCGAACCCGGCCAGATGATCGCCCTGGTCGGCTCCTCCGGCGCCGGCAAGTCCACCATCGCCCAGCTGCTCCCCCGCCTCTACGACGCCGACGCGGGCGCGGTGCGCCTGGGCGGGATCGACGTGCGCGACCTCACGGCCGACTCGATCCGCGACACCCTGGGCATGGTCACCCAGGACGGGCACCTCTTCCACGAGTCGGTACGGGCCAACCTGCTGCTGGCCCGGCCCGGGGCGGCCGAGGAGGAGCTGTGGGAGGCCCTGCGCCGCTCGCGCCTCGACGGGCTGGTCGCCTCCCTCCCGGACGGCCTGGACACCGTGGTCGGCGAGCGCGGCTACCGGCTGTCGGGCGGGGAGCGGCAGCGGCTGACCATCGCCCGGCTGCTGCTGGCCCGGCAGCGGGTGGTGATCCTGGACGAGGCCACGGCCCATCTGGACTCCACCTCCGAGGCGGCCGTCCAGGAGGCCCTGGCCGAGGCCCTGGCGGGCCGGACGGCGGTGGTGATCGCGCACCGGCTCTCCACGGTCCAGGCCGCCGACCTGATCCTGGTGGTGGAGGAGGGCCGCATCGTGGAACGCGGCACCCACGCCGAGCTGCTGGCGGCGGGCGGGCGCTACGAGGAGCTGTACCGCACGCAGTTCGCGACCCGCGGCACGGCCGCGACGGGCTGAGCCGCGACTCCCCGGGCCGACGGGCCCCGGCGCCGGGAGGCGGCCCCGGATGCGCTTGGGTGGTGCCCGGCGGCTCGGCGACACGGCGGCGAGGAAGGTGAGGTACGGAGTGGACCCCCAGGGCGTCATCGTGGTGATGGGCGTATCGGGCACGGGCAAGTCGACCGTGGGCGGGCTGCTCGCGGAGGCGCTCGGCGTCCCGTACGCCGAGGGGGACTCCTTCCATCCGGCGGCCAACGTGGCCCGGATGTCGGCGGGGATCCCGCTGGAGGACGCCGACCGGTGGCCGTGGCTGGACGCGGTGGGCGCGTGGGTCCGGGGCCGGGGCGCGGGCGGCGGGGTGGTGGCCGCCTCCTGCCTCAAGCGGGCCCACCGCGACCGGCTGCGGGCCGCCGCACCGCAGACCTCCGTGGTGTTCGTCCACCTCACGGGGCGGCGGCCGCTGATCGAGGCGCGGATGGCCGCCCGGACCGGGCACTTCATGCCCGTCTCCCTGCTGGACTCCCAGTTCGCAGCGCTCGAACCGCTCCGTGCGGACGAGCCGGGCTTCGCCGTCGAGGTCTCGGGCACCCCGGAGGAGGTCGCCGGGCGGGTACGGGCCGCCCTGCGGGCGCCGCGCAGCACGACGGACGCGCCGTAACGGGCCCCGGCCCCGGCCGAGGGGACGGAGGCGCGGCCTCGGCGGGCGGAAGGGCGCGGCCGGCGGGACGGAGGCGCGGCCTCGGCCTACGGGGCCCCGGCGGGCGCGTGGGGACGGTGCGGGACGGCGGGACGGAGGCCGCGCCTCGGCGGGCGCTGCCTCGGTCTACGCGGCCCCGGCGGGCGCGTGGGGCTGGTGCGGGCCGGTGCGGTCGCGCGGTCCGCGCTCGAAGCCGTCCGGCCCCCGGGGTCAGGAGCGCCGGGGGTCCGGGCCGTCGAGCTGGGACGCCGCGAGGGCGAAGCCGTCGGCCGCCCGGGCGCAGCGGTCGGCGAGGGCCGCCACCTCCGCGCGCAGGGCGTCGGCCTGCGGGCCGCGCCACTCCAGCGCCGCCGCACCCGCGCGCAGCCGCCGGGCGTGCCCGCGCAGGACGGCGCAGTGGCCGCGCAGGCCGTCGGCGGGGGCGGACGGGACGGGGCGCGGGGGGCGGCAGTCGGTCACGGGGTGCTCCAGGGGGACGGGGACGCGGGGCCGGGGGCCGCGGGTTCGCGCGCGCAGAAGGCGCGTACGGCGGCGCCGAGGCCCAGCAGGGGTTCGGCGGTGACGGCCCGTCCGGTGGCGACCTGCCAGCCGGCGTGGTCGTTGAAGGGGTTCTCGTCGGTCAGCGCGTGCCAGGCGAGGATGTCCGCGAAGGCGGGGGCGAGGAGGGTGAAGGCCGGACCGGTGCCCCGCTCGCGCAGGATGCGCCGGAAGGCGCGGGCGGCGTCGGCCTGCCGGCCGCCGTCCACGGCCCGCAGCACGGCGGCGCAACCGGGGTCCGCGAGGAGCTCGGGCCGGCCCGCGGTCGCCACCCGGATCCGGGCCTTCAGCCCGCAGACGGCCGCGCTGACGGCCAGGTTCTCCCGCCGGGCCAGGATCCCGGCGAACCAGCCGGCCCGGGCCACCCCCCGCCCGCGCAGGGCCCAGCCGAGGCCGGCCGGGTCGGTGAGGGTGCGCAGCAGGGTCCCCCAGGCGCGGCGCCGACGGCTGCTGCGGGCCACGAGGGCCCCGGCGGGCAGGCGGGCGCCGAACGCGAGCCCGGAGGCGTACCGGGCGGCTTCGCCCACGGCGTCTGCGGCCTCGGCCAGTTCCCGGCACAGGGCGTCGAGCGCGTCGACGTCCGGGTCGGTGGCCGGCGCGGTCACGGCGTCGGACATGGGCTCCTCGCGGGGGCTGTGTACGGCGGGTTCAGGCGGCTGACGCCACCGTACGTCGGCCCCGCGAGCCGCGCGCTCCGACTGCGCTACGAGGGTGGGCCGCCGGTCAGGGCCGGTTCGGTGCTGTTCTCGTGGGCGAAGGCGGCCTCCCGGAAGGCGGTGCGCAGCCGGGATCCGGACCCGGCGGCGGGGCCCGGGAGCAGGACGGCCCAGCGGCCCCGGCGCGGGGCGATCCACAGGGCTGGTCCGGGGCCGGACGGGGGGTGGTGGGCCCATACGCCGGCGGGCGCGGGGTGCCAGAGCAGGCCCCGGGAGGGGGTGAGCTCTCCGGTGCGGATGCGCAGCGACTCGGCGGTCCAGGCGCGGGGGACGGGGTGGCCGGCCGGGGACAGCAGGTGGCTCAGGAAGCGGGCGCAGTCGGCCAGGGTGGTGTGCAGGACGCCGTCGGCGAGGCGGGTGCGGGTCATGCCGAGGGGCTGCCAGATCCGGGTGGCGGCGCAGTCGCCGAGGGGGGCGCCGGCGAGCCGTTCGGCGAGACGGGTGAGGGCGGCGGGGGCGTCGGGGCCGTCGCCCCGGGTGAGGAGCTGGTGGGTGGTGGTCCCGGCGGGCGCTCCGGCGGCGGGCGGCTGGCCGTAGGCCGTGAGGGGGGTGTGCAGGGCCAGTTCCCCCTGGGCCACGAGGGTGCCGAGGACGGGCCAGAGGGCGAGGGCGGGGGTGAGGGCGTCGGCGGTGAGCGGGGTGTTCCGGTCGCCCGGCGGGTCGGGGTGGGCGGCGTGCACGCCGTCCGCCGAGCCCACCGCCCAGAGCGCGTCCGGGTCGGCGCTGCGCATGAGTGCCTCGATCTGCGGCGTCATGCCCGGCACGGTACGTCGGCCCGCGCGGCCCGCCGGGCAGGTCGCGGGGAACGCGCGGACGCGTTGCCGCCCGCCACCCGAATGCCGGGGGCGGGCGGCGGCGGCGTCCGCCCGGGGGTTACCCCTTATCGGGGCGGTCGGTCACCCTGAGGGTGTTGACCAGGGGTTTGCCGAATCCGCTGTGGGTGACGAAGCGCAGGTCGAGCGCCCCGTCCGTGACCTTGACGGTGTAGGTCCTGGTGAGGGCCGTGTAGCTGCCGGCCTCCAGGGCGATGTCCAGGGAGGGCAGGATCTGGGTGCCCTCGGCGAGGACGTCGAAGACGCGTCGGTCGGGCCGGGTGGAGGAGAGTTCGGCGAAGCCCAGCTCGACGGTGTAGGTGCCGTTCGGCAGGTTGTCGAAGCGGTACTCGTACATGCCCTCGCGGGCGCTGCGGAACAGCCGCTGGTCGTCCGTGCCGGCGATGGCGCGGCCGGTGGAGCGTACGGCGGCCTTGCCCTGGTAGCCGTAGGAGCCGGGGGTGTAGGCGCGGTCCGGGGACCAGGAGTCGCCGGCCGCGTCGGTGGCGGGCTGGTCCGATCCGGCGTCGACGGCCGCCTGGTAGCGCGGGACGACCAGCGTGACGGGGACGGTGAGGACGGGGGTGCGGCCGCTGGCCGAGGTGATCCTCAGGTCGGTGGTGAGGACCGCGCCCGGGGTCAGTCCGGTGGTGTCCGCCGTCAGGGTGAGCGGGGTCCGGCCGCCGGTGGGGAGGTTCCCGCCGTCCGGGGCGGCCGTCAGCCAGGGGGCGTCCTCGGCGACGGTGAAGGCGGTGCCGAGGCCGGGGTTGGTGAGGTCCAGGGTGCGGGTGCGGCGCTGCCCGGCCGGGAGGACCAGCTCCACGGCCGGCCGGCCTGCGGTGACCCGGCCGGTGCGCAGGGACCGTTCGACGGTGGTGACGTCGGCCGCCCTGACCTCGGTCTCGGTGCGGGCGGTCTCGTAGGCGGGGGCGGCGAGGGACACCGTGCGCGGCCCGGAGGGGCTCTGGACGACGTAGCCGCCGTCGGCGGCGGTGGTGGCGGAGACGGCGGAGTCTCCGCTGCCGACGGTGACGGTGGCGCCGGCGACGCCGTTGCCGTCGTTGGCGTCGAGCACCCGGCCGGTGACGACTCCGCTGCGGGTGGTGCGGAAGGCGAGGGACAGGCCGTCGGTGAGGACGGGGGTGTTGAAGGAGTACTTCAGGGCGTCGGTGCCGGCCGCGTTCTCCACGCCGACGGTGGCCGAGGCTCCGCCCTTGACGCCGGTGCCGCCGGTGCCCTTGTAGGAGTAGGTGACGGTGCCGTCCTCGCCGATCGCCGCCGCGAAGGAGAAGGGGTCGGACCGGGCGGACCAGTGGACGACCTGGCGCCACTCGATCACGTAACTGCGGTGCGGGGCGCTGCCGGTGATGGCGGTGTACACGCCGGAGCCGCTGCCGGGGGCGCCGACCACGAGGTCGTCCCAGAAGGGGTAGAGGGCCGCGTTGGGCGTGGCCGTGCTCGGGAGGTCGCCGTTGACGTCGCCGGTGTGGTCGCCGCCGAAGCTGACGGTGCCGTTGGTGCCGATCCAGGCCTGTGCGTACGTGGTGCCGTACAGCGGCAGCGGGAAGGGCAGGTCGACGCGCTCGGTGGTGTTGTCGCCGGTCAGCGCGAGGCGCCGGTCTCCGGCCGGGTACGGGCGGCCGGTCGCGGTGGCGCAGGCGTAGCCGTAGGCGTCGGTGCGTTCGGGGAGGGTGAGGGCGATCGCGGTGTCCCCGGCGACGAGGGCCCGGGCGGTGGCGGTGGTGAGGCAGCGGGAGGGGTGGGTGGCGGTGACGTCGTAGCCGCCGTGCGGCAGGGTGACCTCGAAGCGGCCCTGGGCGTCGGTGGTCGCGGTGACCGGGGTGCCGGCGATGGTGACGGCCGCGCCCGCGGCGGGCCCGGCGGCGGAGGAGACGGTTCCGGTGAGCTTGCCGGAGGGTGCCGGGGTGAGGGTGAAGTCGCCGGTGGCGGTGGTGTGTTCGGTGACCTCGGCGGTGGCGTTCTGCTCGCCGTAGCCGAACTTCGAGGCGGTCAGGGCGTAGGCGCCGGCCGACAGGGAGGGGAAGCGGTAGGTGCCGTCGGCGGCGGTGGTGGCCGTACGGGCGATCGGGCCCCGGGCGGTGACCTGCGCGCCGGCGACGGGCTCCCCGGCGGCGCCGCGGACGGTCCCGGCGAGGGCGCCGGCGGGGCCGCGCGGGGCGGCCGTGACGGCGGCCAGCGCGTCGAGCCGCCCCTCGCCGAAGACGTTGTTGTCGGCGGGGGTGCCGCCGCACTGGGCGTCGTCGGCGTCCTGGGCGGTGCCGTCGAGGAGGGCCTCGGTCGCCGCCACGTCGCCCTGGAGGGCGGGGGCGGCCGACCAGAGCAGGGCCACGGTGGCGGCGGTGTGCGGGGAGGCCATGGAGGTGCCGGAGAAGGACGCGTACTCGCCGCCGGGGACGGCGGAGCGGACGTTCACCCCGGGCGCGGCGATGTCCGGTTTGACGGTTCCGCCGGGGCCAGCTCCGCGCGAGGAGAAGGGGGCGATGGCGCCGTCGCTGCCGAAGGCGCCGGAGCTGTAGGAGCCCGCGTAGTCGCCGGGCGAGCCGCTGGTGGCGCAGGCGGGGCCGGCGTTGCCGCCGGAGAAGGCGGGGAAGATCCCGGCGGCCCGCCAGGCGTCGACGACCTGCCGGTACCAGTCGTCGTGCGCGGCGCCGCCCCAGGAGTTGTTGACGATGTGCGGGGCGAGGTCGGGGCGGGGGTCCTGCCCGTGCAGGTCGGTGGGGGCGACGATCCACTGGCCGGCGGCGAGGAGGGAGGCCTCGGAGCAGGAGTTGGACTCGCAGCCCTTCGCGGCGATCCAGCGGGCGCCGGGGGCCACGCCGATCCGGTTGGCGCCGCCGTCGTCGCCGACCATGGTGCCCATGGTGTGGGTGCCGTGGTCGTTGTTGTCGCAGGGGGCGGCGCCGGCGCAGATCCCGGCCGGGTCGAACCAGTTGTGGTCGTGGTCGTAGCCGCCGTCGGCCCTGCGGCCGCGGTACTGGGCGTTGACGGCGGGGTGGGTGTAGTCGACCCCGCTGTCGATGTTGGCCACGACGATGCCCTCGCCCCGGACCCCGAACCGCTCCCACACCTGGGGGGCCTTGATCCGGTCGATGTTCCACTCGACGGCGTCGGCGGCGGTCTTCTCGCGGGTGCCCGCGTCCGGCTTCGGGAGGGTGACCTTCTCGTCGGCGTCGATCCGCGCGACCTCGGGGCGCTGGGCGACGGCCGCGGCGAGCTTGCCGTCGCCGACGACGCGGACGGCGTTGACGATCCAGTACGCGGTGTACTCGGCCTTGGCCCCGTCCAGCGCCTTCAGCAACCCGGCCTGGGTGCGCGCGGCGTGTTCCCGCTTGGTGCGCAGAACCGTTTCCGCTTTGGCGGTGCGGGTCGGCTGGCGCCGCGCGGCGGTGAGGTCGGCGGCGCTGTCGAGGTAGACCCAGAAGGCGGCCTTGCCGGCGCCGTCGAGCCGGGCGCGCAGCGCGGGCTCCACTTTCCGTTCGGCGGGGCCGGGGGCGGGTCCCGGGCCGGGGGCGGCGGCAGCGGCGCCGGCGCCGAGGGGCAGGAGCAGGGCGGAGGCGAGGGCGGCGAGCGCCGTCCGCAAGGGGCGTAATCGTCGGGTGGGTCGGGGCACGTGTGGTCTCCTCGTACGCCGTGTGACATGCGAGCGGTCATCGTGGAGGAGCCCCCGCACCCCTCACAAGACCGCCTCCCACGCCATGTCCGGCGCCGCCCTGAGGTCTCCGCGGGGCCGCGTCCGCTGGACCTCCGGGAGCGGGCGGGTCAGCCTGGAGGGATGAGTGCCCTACCCGGTGAACCCGTGCCCGGCCCCGGTGCGTCACCGCCACCGCCCGCGTCCTCCGGCTCCGGGGGCGGGGCCGGGCCGGGGGTGGTGCTGCGGTCCGCGCGGGGGCGGTGGGTGCTGCTGGCCACCGTGCTCGGGTCCGCGATGGCCCTGCTGGACTCGACCGTGGTCAACGTCGCGCTCCCCCGCATCGGTCGCGACCTCGGCGCCGATCTCGCGGTGCTCCAGTGGACGGTCAACGCCTATCTGCTGACCCTGGCCGGGCTGATCCTGGTCGGCGGGGCGCTCGGCGACCGGTTCGGGAGGCGGCGGATCTTCGTCCTCGGGGTGGTGTGGTTCGCCGTGGGCTCGCTGCTGTGCGGCATCGCCCCGAACGCCGGGGTGCTGATCGCCGCCCGCGCCCTCCAGGGCGTCGGCGGGGCCCTGCTGACCCCCGGGTCGCTCGCGCTGATCCAGGGTTCGATCCGGGCCGACGACCGGGCCCGGGCGGTGGGGCTGTGGTCCGGGTTCGGCGGGGTCGGCGCGGCCGTGGGGCCCTTCCTCGGCGGCTGGCTGGTGGACGGGCCGGGCTGGCGGTGGGTGTTCCTGCTGAACGTGCCCGTGGCCGCGCTGTGCGTGCCGGTGGCGCTGAGACACGTGCCGGAGTCGCGGGATCCGCAGGCCGGCGGACGGTTCGACGTGCTCGGCGCGGTGCTCGGGGCGGCCGCCCTGGCCCTGATCACGTACGCGCTGATCGAGGCCCGCTCGGCGACCGGGGCGGTGGTCGGGGCGGGGGTGGCCGGGGTGCTGCTGGCGGCCGGGTTCGTGTACGCGGAGCGGCGGCGGCCGGATCCGATGGTGCCGCCGGACGTGTTCGCCTCCCGCCAGTTCACGGCCGTCAACCTGGTCACCCTGTGCGTGTACGCGGCCTTCGGCGGGTTCTTCTTCCTCGTCGTGCTCCAGCTCCAGGTGGTGTCCGGGTACTCGGCCCTGGGCGCGGGGGCCGCGCTGCTGCCGACCACCGCCCTGATGCTGCTGCTGTCGGCCCGCGCGGGGGCGCTGGGCGAGCGGATCGGGCCGCGGATCCCGCTGACCGTGGGGCCGCTGCTGTGCGCCGCCGGGATGCTGCTGAGCCTGCGGGTGGGGCCGCACGCCTCGTACCTGCGGGACGTGCTGCCCGCCATGGTGGTGCTCGGCGCGGGCATGGCCGCCCTGGTGGCACCGCTGACCGCGACCGTGCTGGCCTCGCTGGACCCCGGCCGGGCGGGCCTGGCCAGCGGCATCAACAACGCCGCCGCCCGGGCGGCGGGGCTGCTGGCGGTGGCGGCGCTGCCGCTGCTGGCCGGGATGGGCCCGGACGCCTACCTGTCGGCCGGCGCCTTCGACGCGGCGTACGGGCGGGCGATCGCCTGGTGCGCGGGGCTCCTGGTGGCCGGCGCGGCCCTGGCGTGGGCGACCGTACGCTCGCCGTCGCCCGGGGCCTGCCATCCGGAGTGCCGGACCTCGTGTGCGGTGGGCTCCCCTCCGCTGGAGCACCCGGACGGGGCGGAGCACCCCCGGCGGCCCGCGCCGTAGGGGGCCTGGGGGCCTTCCGTGTGCTGGAGCGCGTCGGCGGACCTGGCGGCGGGGTCGGCCGTGGCCGCCGTCGGGGTGGTGTGCCTGGCGCGGGTGCGGCGGGCCCGGGACCTGCCGGTGGCCGCGCTGCCGCTGCTGCTGGGTGCGCACCAGCTGGTCGAGGCCGCCGTCTGGGACGCGGGCGGCGGCTGCGGTCCGGCCACCACGGCCTGGGTGCTCGCGTACTGCCTGGCCGTGCGGCCGGTCTCCGCCGAGGTGCGGGGGCGGGTGATGGGCTACGCGGTGGACGTGCCGTACGCGCCGCTGGTCCTGGCCGGTTACCTGTGCGCCACCCTGGGCTCCCTGCTGCTCTCCGGGGACCGGCTGCTGCGGGTGCTGGGGGGCGTGCTGGGGGCGGGGGCGGCGGTGTGCGCGGCGCTGTGGCGGCTGGAGTTCGCCTCCACCTGGTGCGCCTTCGCCGCGGTGGCCTCGCTGCTGGTGCTGGGCTGGGTCCGGCGCGCGGTGCCCGCTACTGGTTCTGGCCGCCCAGGACGAAGAGGAGGTAGACGAAGAAGGCGAAGAGGTGTCCGACGAACAGGTAGGCGATCAGCCGGATGACCAGGCCGCGCGGGAACTTGGACTCGAAGCGCCGGAAGACGCCGCGCGGGGCCTTCTGCCCGGAAGGCGTGGTGGACGTGGTGGACGTCGTGGACATGGTCTCTCCCTCGGACGGCATGACGGGGGCTCCTGGGCTGGTCGAGGTCAGGGATGGTGCTTGACGGTGCCGCCGAGGCACACCCCGGCGAGGCTGCTCTGCAGCAGCGTGTGGACGAACAGCAGCTCCGCCCCGCCGGGGCCGGCCGCGCCGATCCGGTGCGGGGTCAGCGAGTCGAAGTGCGCGCTGTCCCCCGGCTCCAGCAGGTGCTCGGCCTCCCCGAGGTGCAGCCGCAGCCGGCCGCCGAGCACGTACAGCCACTCCTCCCCGGGGTGCACGCGCACCAGTTCGCCCTGGCTGCGCCCCGGCGGGACGTGCACGCGCAGCGCCTGCATGCCCCGCCCGGAGCCCCCGGCCTGCCAGTACGTCCACCCGTCGGCCTCGCGGGCCCCGGGGCCGCCGGCCCGTACGATGGGATCGGCGACGCCCTGGGTCTCGCCGAGCAGTTCGGAGACGGTCGTACCGTAGGTGCGGGCGAGTCCGAGCAGCAGCGGCAGCGAGGGCTGGCGCCGGCCGGTCTCCAGCCGCGACAGGTGCGCGGGCGAGAGCCGGGCCCTGGCGGCGGCCGCCTCCAGGGTGAGTCCGGCGCGCCGGCGCAGTTCGCGCAGCTGCGGGGCCACGGCGGGCAGCTCTCCGGCGGCGCCGGGGGCCTGCGCGGCATCCGGGGCCTCCGGGGCCTCGGTGTCCGAGGGTTCCTCGGGACGGGGGGTCATGCCCCGATTGAGCCAGAAACTTGCCCGGGTGGCAATCTTCCTTACCTCTGAGGCAAAACGCGGCGCCGGGGAGACCGCGAGGTCAGCCGCGGCGCCGCTCCAGTACCGTCTCCACCGTGTCGGCCTCCCCCGGCCCCTTGTCGGGGCGGTGCCGCAGCACTCGGGCGAAGCGCAGGGCCACCCCGGCCGGGTAGCGCGGGGAGCGCTGGAGGCCGTCGTAGGCGATCTCCACGACCAGTTCCGGCCTGACCCGCACGGTGAACCCGTCGTCCTCCACGGCGAGCTCGCGCAGCCGCCCCGTCTGCCAGCGCAGCATCTCGTCGGTGAGGCCCTTGAACGTCTTGCCCAGCATGGCGAAGGTCCCGTCGGCGGC
This sequence comes from Streptomyces sp. NPDC058157, assembly GCF_042884105.1. Lineage (NCBI taxonomy): Bacteria > Bacillati > Actinomycetota > Actinomycetes > Kitasatosporales > Streptomycetaceae > Streptomyces > Streptomyces sp. NPDC058157. The sequence continues at coordinate 35,781 of NZ_JBHVUQ010000047.1, read as the reverse complement.
GCGGGCGCCCAGGTGCAGGTTGGACAGCAGGCCGGTGCGGCGGCCGTGGCCCCATTCGGCGGCGAGCACCACCAGGTCGAGGGTGTGCACGGGTTTGACCTTCAGCCACTGCTTGCCGCGCCGCCCCGCCGCGTACGGGGAGCCGAGCCCCTTGGCCATGACGCCCTCGTGCCCCCGCTCCAGGGTCTCGGCCAGGAACTCCCCGGCCCGCTCCGCCTGGGCGGCCGGGTCCTCCACCACCAGCCGGCGCACCCGCGCCGCCTCCGGGACGAGGCCGGCCAGCGCGGCGTACCGTTCACGCACCGGCAGGTCCAGCAGCACCCGTTCGCCCAGGGCCAGCACGTCGAAGAAGAACGCGCCCACGGGCAGGGCCCGCCGGGCGGCGTCCACGTCCACCCGGGAGCCGACGCGGCTCGCGATCTCCTGGAACGGGACCGGCCGCCCGGCGGCGTCGTGCCCGATGACCTCCCCGTCGAGGATGAACCGCTCCCCCGGCAGGCCCAGGGCCAGCTCGACCACCTCGGGCAGCCGGGCGGTGATCTCGTCCAGGGAGCGGGTGTACACGTGGACCTCCCCGCCCTCCCGGTGGACCTGGACCCGGATCCCGTCGAGCTTCTCCTCCACCGCGCACGGCCCGAGCGCGCGCAGGGCGTCCTCCAGCGAGCGGGCGGTCCCGGCCAGCATCGGCTGGACGGGCTGCCCGACGCGCAGGGCCACCCCGCTCAGCGCCCCGGCCCCCTCGGCCAGCACCGCCGCCGCCACCCGGGGCAGCGAACCGTCCAGCATCACCGCCCTGCGCAGCGCGGCCGCCGGCACCCCGGCCGCGGCCGCCACCCCCTCCAGGGCCACCGCGTCCAGCGCTCCCTGCCTCACCTCCCCGGAGAGCAGGCTGCGCAGGAACCGCTGCTCGGGCCCCGTGGCGGCGCCCAGCAGGGCGGCGACGATCCGGCGCCGCTCCGCCTGCGCCCCCCGGCCGGAGACGGCGGCCAGCTCGGTCACCGCCGCGTCGACGGCCCGTACGGTCAGGGTGGGCCGCGCGGCGGGCCCGGTGTCCTCGGCCAGGGTGCGCCAGCCGACGCCCGGGCGGCCCTGCGGGAGGCGGCCGGAGAGGTAGGCGATGACGAGGCCGGCCTCGTCGGCGGGCGCGGCCGCGAAGAGTTCGGCGAGCAGGGCGGTCTTCCGCGACCGGGCGGAGGTCTCGGCGACCTCCCGGGACACGCGCGCGACCTCGGCCAGCAGCATGCGCCCCATCCTGCCGCCGCCCGGCGGTGTCCGCAGCCCGGGTACCGCAGGCGCGGTACGCGCGGCCGCGCGGGTACTCCTGGAGAAGGGGCCGGGCTCCCCCTGAGGGAGCTCGGGGACGGGGATCACGGGCTTTAGGGTTCCCCTATGAAGCTCCGACTCCCCCGGCGGCCCCGGGACCGCCTGCTCGCCGGTGCCGCCGCCCTCGCGGTGCTCGCGGGCGCCGGCACCTGGACGGCCGCGGCCGCTTCCGGGGACGGGCCGGCCGTGCACCGCCAGGACCAGGTCCTGCGGATGCCCGGTACGGACGCGGACGGTCCCACCGGCATCGACACCTCCTTCTTCACGGCCGGGGACGCCTCGCGGCGGCGCCCGGCCGTCCTCCTGGGCCACGGCTTCGGCGGCAGCAAGGACGACGTCCGCGCCCAGGCCGAACGCCTGGCCCGCGACGGGTACGCGGTCATGACCTGGTCGGCGCGCGGCTTCGGCCGCTCCGGCGGGAAGATCGGGCTGAACGACCCCGACCACGAGGTCAAGGACGTCTCGGCGCTGGTCGACTGGCTGGCCCGCCGCCCCGAGGTGCGGCTCGACGCGCCCGGCGACCCGCGCGTGGGCGTGGCCGGGGCCTCCTACGGCGGGGCCGTGGCGCTGCTGGCCGCCGGGTACGACCGGCGGGTGGACGCGATCGCCCCGCAGATCACGTACTGGAACCTCGCGGACGCCCTCTTCCCGCAGGGCGTCTTCAAGAAGCTCTGGGCCGGGATCTTCTTCACCAGCGGCACGGCGGACGGCCTCCGGCCGCCGGATCCTCCGGCCGGCGCGGCGGGCCCCCCGGCAGCCTCGGGCTGCGGACGGTTCGAGCCGCAGCTGTGCGCCATGTACGAGCGGGTCGCGGTGGCGGGGAAGCCCGACGCGGAGGCGCGCGAGCTGCTGGAGCGGCGCAGTCCCTCGGCCGTGGGCGACCGGATCAAGGTACCGGCGCTGATCGTGCAGGGGCAGGACGACTCCCTGTTCCCGCTGGACCAGGCCGACGCGACGGCCCGGGCCATCGCCGCGAACGGCGCGCCGGTGGCCGTGGACTGGGCGGCGGGCGGGCACGACGGCGGCATGCGCGAGTCCGGCCGGATCGAGTCCCGGGTCGAGGCCTGGTTCGACCGCTACCTCAAGGGTGACGAGGGGGTGGACACCGGCCCGGCCTTCCGCGTCTCGCGCACCGGCGGCGTCGACTCCACCGACGGGCGGATCATGGTGCGCGGCGCGAGCGGCGACCGCTATCCCGGGCTGGTGGCGGATCCGCGGCCGTACGCCCTGGCGGGGCGCGAGCAGACCTTCCGCAACCCTGCGGGCGGGGCGCCGCCCGCCCTGTCGGCGCTGCCCGGGATCGGCGGTCAGCTGGCCGCGCTCGGGACCGGGTTCTCCCTGGACTTCCCCGGGCAGAACGCCCGCTTCGAGTCGGAGCCGCTGGCCGGGGAGGTCCGGGTCACCGGCACCCCGACCATCACCCTGAACCTGAGGTCGACGGCCGCGGACGGGTCGGCCGTGCTGTTCGGCAAGCTGTACGACGTGGGGCCCGACGGGCGTCAGCAGGTGCTGCCGAGCCGGCTCGTGGCCCCGGTACGGGTGACGGACGCGGGGCAGGGCCGGAGCGTGCGGCTGCGGCTGCCCGCCGTGGACCACGCCTTCCAGGCCGGGCACCGGCTGCGGCTGGTCGTCGCGGCCACCGACCTGGGCTACGCCTCCCCGGCCGAGCCGGCCTCGTACACCGTCTCGGTGGACGGGCCGCTCCAGGTGCCCGTGGCCGCCGGTGTGCGGACCGCCACCGCAGGTCTGCCCGGCTGGATCTGGTGGCTGCCGCTGGGCGCGGTGGCGCTGGCGGCGGCCCTGCTCGGGATCCGCCGCACCGGCGGGGGCCGGGCGGCCGCGGCGCCGCCGGAGCCGGAGCCGGCCGGCGTTCCGCTCGACATCACCGGCCTGACGAAGCGCTACGCCAAGTCCCAGGACCGGTACGCCGTGCGGGACCTGTCCTTCCGGGTGGAGCGGGGCCAGGTGCTGGGCCTGCTCGGGCCCAACGGGGCCGGGAAGACCACCACGCTGCGGATGCTGATGGGGCTGATCACGCCGGACGCCGGGGAGATCCGGGTGTTCGGGCACGCGATCCGGCCCGGGGCGCCGGTGCTGTCGCGGGTCGGGGCGTTCGTGGAGGGCGCCGGGTTCCTGCCGCATCTGAGCGGCCGGGCCAACCTGGAGCTGTACTGGCAGGCCACCGGCCGCCCCGCCGAGGACGCGCACCTGGCGGAGGCCCTGGAGATCGCCGGGCTGGGCGACGCCCTGGAGCGCGCGGTGCGCACGTACTCGCAGGGCATGCGCCAGCGGCTCGCGATCGCCCAGGCGATGCTGGGGCTGCCGGACCTGCTGATCCTGGACGAGCCGACGAACGGGCTGGACCCGCCGCAGATCCGGGAGATGCGCGACGTGATGATCCGCTACGCCGCTGCCGGGCGGACGGTCATCGTCTCCAGCCACCTGCTGTCCGAGGTGGAGCAGTCCTGCACCCACCTGGTGGTCATGGACCGCGGACGGCTGGTGCAGGCCGGTCCGGTCGCGGAGATCACCGGCGGCGGCGACACCCTGCTGGTGGCGCTCGGAGGACCGGTGGACGAGGCGGCCGTGGGCAAGGTCGCGGCGCTGGAGGGCGTCGCCTCGGTGGCGGCCGCCGACGAGGGGCTCCTCGTCCGGCTCGACGGCGCCTCGCCCGCCGCCCTGATCGCCGAACTCGTGCGGCTGGAGCTGCCGGTGACGGCGGTGGGGCCGCACCGCCGGCTGGAGGACGCCTTCCTGACCCTGATCGGAGGTGCGGCATGAGCGCCGTACGTGCTGCGGCACCCGCCGCGGAGACCGCGCCCGGCTACCGGCCGGGGCGGACGCTGCCGCTGCGGGTGGAGGCGCTGCGGCAGTGGCGCCGGCGGCGGACGCTGGTGATGGGCGGGGTGCTGGCCGCACTGCCGTTCGTCATGATCATCGCCTTCGCGGTGGGCGGGGCGGACGACGGGCGGGGCGGCAACGACGGCCGGGTCAGCTTCATCGACACCGCCACGGCCTCCGGCGCGAACTTCGCCGCGACCTGCCTGTTCGTGTCGGCCGGCTTCCTGCTGGTGGTGCCGGTGGCCCTGTTCTGCGGGGACACCGTGGCCTCGGAGGCGAGCTGGTCCTCGCTGCGCTACCTGCTGGCCTCGCCGGTGCCCCGGGCCCGGCTGCTGTGGAGCAAGCTGGTGGTGGCCCTGGGGTTCAGCCTCGCCGCGATCGTGCTGCTGCCGGTGGTGGCCCTGGCGGCGGGCACGGCGGCGTACGGGTGGGGACCGCTGAAGCTGCCCGCGGGCGGGGCCCTTCCGGCCGCGGACACGGTGCCCCGGCTGGCCCTGGCCGTGGCCTTCGTGTTCGTCTCGCAGCTGGTCACGGCCGGGCTGGCGTTCTGGCTGTCGACGCGGACGGACGCCCCGCTGGGCGCGGTCGGCGGGGCGGTCGGGCTGACGATCGTGGGGAACGTGCTGGACGCGGTGACGGCCCTCGGGTCGTGGCGGGAGTTCCTGCCCGCGCACTGGCAGTTCGCCTGGGCGGACGCCCTCCAGCCGCAGCTGGAGTGGGGCGGGATGGCCAAGGGGGCGGTGGTTTCGGTGTCGTACGCGCTGGTGCTGTTCGCCCTCGCCTTCCGCGGCTTCTCCCGCAAGGACATCGTGTCCTGAGGACACCCGCCCCCAGGGCCCTCCCGGCGGTCTCCGGGAGGGCCCTGCGCGCTCTCCGGGGTTCAGGACAGGACGCGTACGGGCGCGCCGTCGAGGAAGGCGAGGACGTCCTCGACGGCCTCGCCGTAGTACGTGGCGTAGTTGGCCCGGGTGACGTAGCCGAGGTGCGGGGTGGCGAGGAGGTTCGGGGCGGTGCGCAGCGGGTCGTCCGCGGGCAGCGGCTCGGTGTCGAAGACGTCGAGGCCGGCCCCCGCGATCCGCCCGCCGCGCAGCGCCTCGAGGAGGGCCGCCTGGTCCACGATCGCCGAGCGGGAGGTGTTGACCAGGTAGGCGGTCGGCCGCATCAGGGCCAGCTCGGCCGCCCCGATCAGCCCCCGGGTGCGCTCGCCGAGGGCGAGGTGGACCGAGACGAAGTCGCTGCCCGCGAGCAGCGCCTCCTTGGACGGGGCCAGGGCGGCCCCTTCGGCCTCGGCCCGTTCCTCGGTGAGGTGCGGGCTCCAGGCCGTCACCTCCATGCCGAAGGCGAGCCCGATCCGGGCCACCCGGCTGCCCGTCCTGCCCAGTCCCAGCAGCCCGAGGCGGCGGCCGTGCAGGTCGGCGCCCACCGTCTGCTGCCAGGGGCCGCCCGTACGCAGGGCGGTGTTCTCGGTGACGATCCCGCGCGCGAGGCCCAGGAGCAGGGCCCAGGTGAGTTCGACGGGCGGGGTGGAGGAGCTGGCGGTGCCGCACACCGTGACTCCGGTGCGTGCGGCGGCGGCGTGGTCGATGACGGAGTTGCGCATGCCGCTGGCCACGAGCAGCTTGAGGCGGGGCAGCCGCTCCAGCAGGCTCGCGGGGAACGGGACGCGTTCGCGCAGGGTGACGAGGATGTCGTAACCGGCCAGGTGGGCGGCGAGTTCGTCCTCGTCGGCGAGGTGGTCGGGGTAGGAGACCACCTCGACGCCCCGTGCGGTGACGGGCGACCAGTCCGCGAGCGTGGTGGCCGCCCCTTGGAAGTCGTCCAGCACCGCGCAGCGCAGGGGGGCGGTCATCCCGCGTGGGCCCGGGCGACGGCGTCGATCTCGGCCAGCAGTTCCGCGTCCAGGGGGCGGTCGGCGACGGCCGCGTTGGCCCGTACCTGCTCGGGGGAGGTGGCGCCGGCGATGACGGAGGCGCAGCCGGGCCGGGCGGAGAGCCAGCCGATGGCGAGTTCGAGAACGGTGCGGCCGTGCTTCTCGGCGATCGCGGCCAGGGCTTCGACGGTGTCGAGGCGTTCGTCGGTGAGGTAGGAGTCGCGGCCTTCGAGGCGGGAGCCGGCCGGGACGGGGGCGCCGCGGCGGATCTTGCCGGTGAGCAGGCCGTTGGCGAGGGGGAAGTACGGCAGGACGCCCAGGCCGTAGTGGCGGGCGGCCGGGACCAGTTCGCGCTCGGCCGACCGCTCCAGCAGCGACCACTCGTTCTGCGCCGACACGAAGGGCACCGCGCCGGTCTCGCGGGCGGTGTGGGCGGCTTCGGCGAGCTGCCAGCCGCTGAAGTTGGAGTGGCCGAGGTAGCGGACCTTGCCCTCGGCGACGAGTTCGCCGAGGGCGGCGAGGGTCTCGGCGATCGGGGTGGCCGGGTCGGGGCTGTGCAGCTGGAGGAGGTCGATGTGGTCGGTCTCCAGGCGGCGCAGGGACTCCTCGACGGCGCGCCGGATGTAGCCGCGGCCGCCGCGGGCGCCGGCGGCGGGCCCGTAGCCCATGTCGACTCCGTCGTAGCCGAACTTGGTGGCCAGGACCACCTGGTCGCGGCGGCCCTTGAGGGCCTGGCCGAGGTGGCGTTCGGAGCCGCCCTGGCCGCCGTAGATGTCGGCGGTGTCGAGCAGGGTGATCCCGGCGTCGAGGGCGGCGTCGACCACGGCCCGGGTGGCCTGGAGGTCGAGGCGGCCGCCGAAGTTGTTGCAGCCGAGGCCTACCGCGGAGACCAGGAGACCTGAACTGCCCAGGGGGAGATAACGCATGAGGGACCGTCCTCCACACTCATCGGTTGCATGATCGACGAGCGGCCAGTCTAGGCATACCGTCCGGTCGGTGGACATGGTCCGTGGCCCTGGGGGCGTGAACACCGTGTGACGGCGCGGAGGGGCGCCGCCGGCCCGGTGCCGGCGACGCCCCTCCCCGCGCTGTTGTTCCGGATCAGCCGTTGGCGGCGGCCAGCAGCACGTCCACGAGCCGCTCGGCGGCGTCCGGCCGACCGTAGGCCCGGGCCCGCTCGGCCATCTGGGCCCGCCGGCCGGCGTCGGTGAGGAGCGGGCCGACCGCCTCGGCCAGGCCGTGCGCGGTGACCTCCCCGAGCAGGGCGACGGCGGCGCCCGCGTCCGCCAGGTACTGCGCGTTGTGCGCCTGCTCGTTGCCGGCCGAGGTGGCCAGCGGGACGAACACGGCCGGCTTGCCCAGCGCGGTCAGCTCGGCCAGGGTGCCGGCGCCGGAGCGGGAGATCACGATGTCGGCGAGCGCGAGCACGTCGGGCAGCTCCGGTCCGACGAAGCCGGTCACGTGGTAGCGGCCCGCGAGCACGGGGTCCAGCCCGGCGGCCGCGAAGCGCAGCTCGTCGACGTTGGCCGGGCCGCACTGGTGGATCACGTTCGCGTGGCTCAGCAGCCACGGGAGCACCTCGCGCACCACGCCGTTGATCTGCTGGGCGCCCTGCGCGCCGCCGGTGACGTAGACGGTGGGCAGGCGGCGGTCGAAGCCGACCAGGTTCAGCGCGTGCACGGCCTTGTCGGGGTGCCCGGACAGCACCTCGGGGCGGACCGGGTTGCCGGTGACGACCGCGCGCTCGCGGACCTCGGCGGGGAGCAGCGGGAGCGAGGACTCCGAGGACACGGCGATGCGGGTCGCGGATCCGGCGAGCTTGCGGTTGGCGAGGCCGAGGCGCACGGTCTGCTCGTGCAACACGAGCGGCCGCTTGCACAGCCGGGCCGCCAGGCCGGCGGGCACGGCGACGTAGCCGCCGGTGGCGAGGACCACGTCGGGCTCGAACTCGGAGACGATCGTTCGGGCCTGGGCCACGCCGAGCGGGACGCGCGCCATGTCCTTCATGTTCGCGGCCGACAGCATCTTCAGCGGGTTCGCCGAGCGGCGGATCTTGCCGGTGGCGACGGTCTTGAACGCGATCCCCTCGGCCGGCGCGACGCGCGCCTCCAGGCCGTCGGCGGTGCCGATCCACAGCACGTCGAGCGTGCCGCCGGCGGCCGCGAGTCGGCCCTGGAGGGTACGGATCGCGGTCAGGGCGGGATAGGTGTGGCCGCCGGTGCCCCCACCCGTGACGAGCAGCCGGAAGGAACGCGGAAGCGCGGAAGAAAGGTTCACCCGGCCCACCCTACTGTCCCTACGGGAACACCTCCCTCCGGGGCCGTACGCGTGCGGACCGGGGCCCGGCCGACGGGCCGCCCCTACCCGGGCCGGCTCCACGCGTCGACGAAGTCGCACTCGCGGTCCATCCAGCGGCGCAGTTCGCCGGGGTTGGCGTACGGGTGGTCCACCGGGTACGACCGGGCCCGGACCCAGCGCTCCCAGAGGCCGTCGGTCCCGGTGAAGCGGGCCGCACGGTCGCCGCCGAGCCGGGCGTCGAGGCGCAGGAGGGCGCCGAGGGCCTCCGGCTGGTCGTACACGAGGTCGGTGCGGGGCAGGTAGCGGTCGAGGTAGGCGGCGAGGATCCCGGCGTCCGCGTCCGTGCCGAAGCGGGCCAGGGCGAAGCAGTAGCCGGCGCCGGCGTAGCAGGTCTCGCTGTCCAGCAGCAGCCCGGCCAGCCGCTCGCGGAAGGAGGTCCGGCGGTCGACGCCGATCAGCCAGGCGGCCGTGAGCCGCTGGCGCCAGCCGTGGTCCAGGAGCGCTTCCAGCTCGGGGTCGGTGATGGCGGTGGCGTCCTCGATCAGGGCCCGGGCGAAACGTCCGGCGTAGAACCGGCCCGGCCGCACGATGCGGCCGCGGTTCAGTTCGCCGTAGCGCGGGTGGTCCGAGTCGATGCGCATCACGTAGCGCCCGAACAGGACGCGGTAGCCGATGTCCTCGAAGGACAGGGACGTCATGGAGGGCTCCTCCCCGCCGCGCCGGCGTCTCGTCCGCGCAGTCTCGCCGACGGCACGGCCCGGACGCCACGCGATGACGCACAAGGCGACCGGCCTGCGGCGCGCCGGCGCGGAAGGGCGCTCAGCCGTCGCGCAGGGCGCGTGCCTCCGCGACGAGGGCGGGCGGCAGGTCCGGCCCGGCGCAGGTGTGGTCGATCAGGAGCCCGCGGTATCCGGCGGCGGGGACGGCCGGTGCCAGTGCGATCAGTTCGCGGAGGTCCTCGGCGCGGCCCGTGAGACGCGCCCGGTACGCCGCCCCGGCCGCGCGCAGCGTGACCTCGGCCGGCTCGTGCTCCAGACCCCGGCCGACGAGCCGCACCGCGGCGGCGAAGTCACCCTGTTCGGCACGCACGTCGGCCAGGTCGAGGTACAGCGACCAGTTCGCGGGGTCCAGGACCAGCGCGCGCTCGAACGCCGCCGCGGTCCGGCCGGGGTCGCCCAGCCTGCGCCAGGTACCCGCGCGTACGACCTCCGTCATCGTCACCGGTTCGACGGCGTCCGCCCGGTCGCAGAGGGCGAGCGACGCGTCGGTGAGACCGCACGCCCGCAGGAAGATCGCCATCCGGGCCATCGCCTCCGGCAGCGGCTCGCGCGCACACCGCCTCGATGATGTGCAGCCAGGGGCGCAGCGCCTCCCGCGTACCGTCGCCGTCCAGGGCGTGACCGTGGTCCATCGTCCGGATGAGGGCCTCCGCGAGCGCCCCGGCACCCACCGTCCCCTGGAAGCGGGGGTCGCCGAACCAGGGGGCCCGGGCCCAGGCGATGGCGGGCTGCGCGCCGGTGACGGAGCCCAGGGCGGTCACCGCCCCGTCCATGTCGCCCTCGAGGAAGCGGACGTAGGAGTACGCCGGCACCGTGCGCAGGGTGTCGGCTCCGTCGAGGATCGCCGCCAGGTCGGCGCGGCGTTCCTCCCACAGTTCGGCGAGTGCCTCGTAGGGCTCGGGGTCCTGCGGAGCGGCGGCGATCGCGTCGCCCAGGTGGTGCAGGGCGGCCACCGGGCTGCCCCCGCAGTGCGCCGGCACGCGCGCGAGGCCGACCCCGGCGGCTGCCGTCCGGTTCAACGTCATCGCTGGAGCGTAGGGGGCCGCCCGGAGCGGGCCCGGAGCGGCCCCCTCCTCCTGTTCCCGTGCCAGGATGTTCGCCATGTCCGATCCCGCAGATCACGCACATCGGGCGCTGAGCTTCGGGGCGCGGGCGGCGGCGTACGAGCGGTTCCGCCCCGGCTACCCGGACGCGTTGGCCGACCTGGTCGTCGCGTACGCCGGCCGGCCGGTCCGGACCGCCCTGGAGATCGGCGCCGGAACGGGCAAGGCCACCCGTGTGTTCGCCGCCCGGGGCATCACCGTCACCGCGACCGAACCCGACCCGGCCATGCTCGCCGAGCTGCGCCGGCACCTGCCGCCGACGGTCCGCACCGTGCGGGCCGCCTTCGAGGAGCTGGGCCCCGGCGAACGGTACGACGCCGTGTACGCGGCGGCGGCGCTGCACTGGACGCGGCCGGAGGGCCGGTGGCCGCGCGTGGCCGCCCTGCTGCGGCCGGGCGGGGTGTTCGCCTGCTTCGGCGGGCCGGTCCGGCCGGCCGACCCGGACGTGGAGGAGGCCGTCCGGGCGGCGCGGGCACCGTTCCTGGAGAGCGACGAAGCCCCGCCCCCGGACGGCGCGTCGCCCGCGGGGTACGACCCGCTGTGGCCGGGAGCGGAGCTCGGGCGGTCCGAGTGGTTCACCGACGTCCGGCAGTCGACGGTGGAACGCCGCCTGACCATGAGCGCCCGCGACTACGTGGGGCACCTCTCCACCGTCTCGGCCTATCTGACGCTGCCCGTCAGGGAGCAGGAACCGGTCTTCGAGCGGATCGCCCGGGTGCTCCCGCCGACGGTCGGGATCGTCGCCGACGTCACCGTCCACCTGGCCCGCCTGTCCGTCCCCGCGTGACGTCGCCCCGGCTCCGCCGTGCCGGGCCGCCATGGGCCATGATCACTGCATGAAGCACCCCCATCTCCCGACGACGGAATCCGCCGTCCGCGCGATATGCGAGATCGCCGAGGAGTACGGCCGGACGGCGACGGTCTCCGAGGACATCGGCGCCGACCGCACCTCGCGCCGTACCGCCGCCGCCCCCTTCACCGCCCTGGACCCCGACGGCACCCTGCCGCACGAGGCGTTCGTGGAACTCGACGGCACGCCCCGGGTGGACGTCCGCCTCCACCCCGACGACGACGCGAAGATCACGGTGGACCACGTCGAGTTCCACGACGTCCCCCGCGACGCGGTCCCCGCCTTCCTCCGCTCGGTCTACGGAGGCCTCGCCCACACCAAGGGCCGCTTCTTCCCTCCCGGCCTGTGGCTGGTGGTCCCGCTGCCCGGGGACGAGGTCTACAAGGAGCTCGTCACCTCCCCGCACCCCACCCCCTGGCTCCTGAGGAGCTCCCGCACCACGTAACGCCCGCCGCGCGACCCTCAGGAACGGAAACAGCCATGTCGGACGCCCTGCCCCGGCCGGTCCACCTCGATGCGGTGGTGGACGGCCTCGCGAAGAACCCCGCGCTGCCCACCGAACTGGTACGGCGCCTCCTGCCGCACGGCCAGAGCTCCGTCGTGGCCCTGCGCCCGGACCTGACCGGCGACCTGATCACCGAGATCCTGGCCCTGGACGACATCCGGCTCACGCACGCGCTCGCACTCAACCGCGACCTCCCGCACCCCGTCCGCACGGAGCTCGCCGGGCACCCCGATCCCGGCGTCCGCGCGGCCCTGGTGGTCGGCGCGGAGCGCGGGGCACCACGGGAGTTCTTCGAGCGCCTGGCGGGCGACCCGGACCTGCGGGTACGCGAATGCCTGGCGGAGAGCGACCGGGTACCGGCCGACCTGCGCGCCCGGCTGGCCGCCGACCCGGAGCCGAAGGTCCGGGCGACGCTGGCCCAGTGGTGGACGCGGGCCCCCGAACCCGTGCGCCGGACCCTCCTGACGGACCCCGAGGACTCCGTGCGGGCTGCCGCCTGCGCCACCTACTACCGCCGCCTCCCCCATCCCGTACCGCCCGCCGACCTGCTCCCGGCGCTGCTGGCCGACCCCGTCACATGTGAGGGCGCGGTGCGGCACTGCACCCTCGACGCCGCCACGGCCCGCCGGCTGGCCGGGGACCCGGACGATGCGGTGCGCCGGGAGCTGGCCGGGCATCCGGACCTGCCCCCGGAGCTGCGCGGAGGCCTCGCCGAGGACCCCGGCCTGCGGGTCGCGGTAGCCGTCTTCGCCCGCGAGGACACCCCGGAGCCGCTGCGTGCCGTGATCCACGCGCGGATCCTGGCCGAGGCGGCCGCGACGCAGTGGCCGGAGCCCGAAGACGAACTGGACGAAGCCGCGCTGCTGCGCCTGTTCGAGAACGAACAGGCGCCCGCGGAACTACGGAGGCTGTACCTCCCGTGGGTGACGGCCGACCCGTTGCCCCACGCGGACTCGCCCTACGTCTGCTTCCGCGCCTCGGCCGCCGCCTCCGACCGCCTCCCGGCACCGGTCGTGGCCCGGCTGCTCGCCGACGAGGACAGCGGCGTACGCACGACCATGGCCGGGCACGCACCCCACGCGGTCGATGCCGCCACCGCCGAGCGCATCGACCGCGACCACCGCCCGGAGAAACGGACCCGGTGGCGTCCGGCCGACGACTTCCCGCTCCCGGCGGAGGTCCTGCGGCGGCTGGCCGGCGACCCCGATCCGCGGATGCGGCAGCTCGCCCCGCGCGACCCCGCGCTCCCGGTGGAGACCGTCCGCGCCCTGGCCGCCGATCCCGACCACCTCGTGCGCCGGGTGACGGTCGGGCATCCCCGGCTGCCGCTGGAGGAGCTGACGCGGCTGCTGGCCGACCCCGCGGAATCCGTCGCGGCCGCGGCGGCCGCGGATCCCCGTCTGCCGGTCGCGCAGATGTGCCGGATCCTCTCCCTGGCAGGCTTGTGACACCGGTGCCGTCCGCGCCTTCCGCGGGTCCGGCCGGCCTTCCGTGGAGGGGAGTTGACCTGGCGATGGCCGTAGGAGCCCGTGGCAGAATCGGCGCGTGCAGATCGGGATGCTGGGTCCACTGGAGGTGCGCGCGGACGACGGCCGGCCGGTCGACGTGCCGGGTGCCCGGTTGCGCGGGCTGCTGGCCGCCCTCGCGCTCAGGCCGGGCCGCGTGGTCCCCAAGTCGGTGCTCGTCGACTGGATCTGGGGCGCCCACCCGCCCGCCGACGCAGCGAACGCCCTCCAACGCCTGGTGTCCCGGCTGCGCAAGCTGCTGCCCGGCGGGGCCGTCGAGGGACTGACGGACGGCTACCGGCTGGCCGTGGAGGCCGAGGCCGTCGACGCCGTGCGGTTCGAACGGCTGGTCGTCGCGGGGCAGGCCCGAGGCGAGGACGCCGCCGGGCGGGCGCGGCTGCTGCGTGAGGCCCTCGGGCTGTGGCGCGGTGCGGCCCTGCAGGACGTCGGTCTGCAGGACAGCGCCGCGTTCGAGGCGGCGGTCGCACGGTTCGAGGGGCTGCGGCTGACCGCCGCGGAGGCGCGGGCCGAGGCGGACGTCGCCCTCGGGCGCGGTGCGGAGCTGGTCACGGAGCTGACCGACCTGGTGGCCGCGCACCCGGTGCGGGAGCGGCTGGTCGCCGCGCTGATGCGGGCCCTGGTCGCGGCCGGCCGGGACAGCGAGGCGCTGCAGGTCTACCAGCGGGCGCGCGAGGCCCTGGCCGACACCCTGGGCGCCGATCCGTCGCCCGAACTGGCCGCCGTTCACCTGGCGTTGCTGCGGGGCGAGCTGGGGCGGAACGCGGCGGACCGCAGGACCAACCTGCGTGCCGAACTGACCAGCTTCGTCGGCCGGGACGCCGATGTCGCCGCCGTCCGCGCACTCGTCGCCGAGCACCGCCTCACCACCGTCATCGGTCCCGGCGGTGCCGGAAAGACCCGGCTGGCGACGGAGACGGCGCGCACCCTGCTCGCCGATCTGCCGGACGGGGTCTGGCTGGTGGAGCTCGCCGCGGTCGGCGCGGACGGGGGTGACATCGCGCGGACGGCGCTCGACGGGCTGGGTCTGCGGGACGCCCTGCTGGGCGGGGCGCCGAACGCGGAGCTGACGGACCGGCTCATCGCCGCGGTCCGTGAACGCGAGGCCCTGCTGATCCTGGACAACTGCGAGCACGTCGTCGAGTCGGCCGCGGTCTTCGCCCACCGGGTGCTCGGCGAGTGCCGGCGGCTGCGGATCCTGGCGACGAGCCGGGAGCCGCTGGGCATCACCGGTGAGGCGCTGTGGCCCGTGGAGCCGCTGGCCCTGCCGCGCGGCGGGGCGGGACCCGCGGAGATCGAGTCCTCGCCGGCGGTCCGGCTGCTGCGGGACCGGGCCGGGGCGGTGCGCCGGGACCTCGCGGCGGGCACGGACGCCAGGACGCTGGCGGTGATGGTGCGCGTGTGCCGGGCGCTGGACGGGATGCCGCTGGCGATCGAACTGGCCGCGGCCCGGCTGCGCACGATGTCCGTCGACCAGCTCGCCCACCGGCTGGACGACCGGTTCCGGCTGCTGACCAGCGGCAGCCGTACCGCCCTGCCACGGCACAAGACGCTGCGCGCGGTGGTCGACTGGAGCTGGGAGCTGCTCAGCGGGGCCGAACGGACGGTGCTGCGCCGGCTCTCGGTGTTCTCGGGCGGGGCGAGCCTGGAGGCGGCGGAACGGGTCTGCGCGGACGGAGCGGACGACCTGGGCGACGCGGGCGGGGGTGTCGGCGAGGGCGACGTGCTCGAACTGCTCACCGCCCTGGCGGAGAAGTCCCTGCTGCGCGCCGAGGGCGGAGCCGCCCCGCGCTACCGCATGCTGGGCACGATCAAGGAGTACGCCGCCCAGCGGCTCGCCGAGGCCGGGGAGGCCGAGCGGGCGCGGCGGGCGCATCTGGCGCACTTCACCGCGCTCGCCGAGACCGCCGAGCCGCATCTGCGGCGCGCCGAACAGCTGGAGTGGCTGGCCGTGCTCGGGTGCGAGCACGAGAACATCGGTTCCGCGATGCGCGGGGCGATCTCGGGGGGTGAGGCGCAGTCGGCGATGCGGCTCGCGGCCGCCGCCGGCTGGTACTGGTGGCTGAGCGGGCACCGGACCGAGGGCAGGGAGCTGCTCACCGCCGCCGTCGCCGTGCCCGGGGAGGTGGCGGACGACGTACGGGCCACGGCGTACGCGCTGGTGGTGCTGTTCGTGAGCGCGGGGCGGGGCGACGAGCACCAGGCGGCGGAGTGGATCCACGAGGCGTACCGGTTCAGCCTGCGCGCGCGGCACCGGAACCCGCTGCTGGGACTCGTCACCGCGCTGGAACGCCTGCTGGAGGCGCCGGAGGCCTTCCTGCCCGCGTTCGAGCCGCTGCTCGACAGCGAAGACCCCTGGGTGCGGGCGCTGGGGCGGCTACACCTGGGCAAGATGCGGATCATGCTGGGCCACGAGGGGCGGGACGCGGACGCGTACCTGGAGACGGCGCTCGCCGAGTTCCGGGCGCTGGGCGAGCGGTTCGGGATCTCGTTCGCCCGGACGGAGCTGGCCGAGCGGATCGCGGTGCGGGGCGGGTTCGCGGGCGCGTGCGAGCACCTGGAGCAGGCGATCACGGTGGTCACCGAGCTCGGGGCCGTGGAGGACGTCATCCGGATGCGGTCGCGGCAGGCCCAGCTGTACTGGCTGCGGGGTGACGAGGAGGCCTGCGCGGCCGCGCTCGCCGAGGCGCAGCGGCATGCGGAACGGGTCACCTGGCCGGACGCGCTGGCCGAACTGGCGCTCACGCGGGCGGAACTCGCCCGGTGGCGCGGCGAGGCGGTGGAGGCGCGCCGTCAGCTGGGCGCGGCGACGGCGCTGCTGGGCGGTGACGCCTTGCAGGGCAATGTCCTCGCGGTGACGCACGACCTGCTGGGCTACCTCGCCGACGACCTGGCCGAGGCCCGCGCGCACCGCGCGGCGGCCTGCGAAGCGGCGGCCGGTGCGGGACACGCGCCGCTGATCGCGCAGGTGCTGGTCGGGGTCGCGGACCTGGCCCTGCGCCAGGGCGAGTACGCGCAGGCGGCGCGCCTGCTCGCGGCGAGCGCGGGGGTGCGGGGGCTGCCGGACCGCTCGCACCCGGACGTGGCCAGGATCGAGCGGGCCGCCCGCCACGCCCTCGGCGACACCCGTTTCGCGGTGGCGGCCCGGGAGGGGGCGGGCACCGCCTGGCCGGAACTGACGGCCGTCACCCTCGCCCCCTGAACGCCGCGGCCGCCGCGCCGGGGCCCCAGTCCACCCGGAACGAGCACCGGCCACGCCCCCGGGCCGGGCGCCCCCACCGCCGCACGGCCGCGGCCCCGGGCCGGGCTCCCGCCCCCGCACGGCCGGGGGCCGAGGGGACCGGCTGTCCACACGGCCCCGCCGACGACGGCACGGCCTCCCCCGCCCCCACGGCCCGCTCAGGCCTGCGGGTGAACCGCGGGACCCGGCCCCCCGTGTCGCCGCCCCCGTCCCGCCGGGCTCTGTGAGCATCGTCCCCGTCCCCTCCCGTTCACGGCCCGCTGCCTCCGCGCCCCGGGCGTCCGGGGGCCAGTGCAGAAGAGGCCAGATTGACCGGTTCCGCCGTCTCCGCCCGGCCCGCCACGGTGCTGGCGATGAGTCCGGACACCCGGGCGGCCGTCCTCCGCGGTCCGGCCCTGGCCGAGCTGGTCCGGGTGGCCGATGTGGACCCCGGGCTGCTGCTCACCGACTTCACACGGCCCGGCTCCCTGCTCGGCGCACGGCTCGCCCGCGCCGAGGTGCTGTTCACCGGGTGGGGCTGTCCGGCCCTGGACGCGGAGGCGCTGCGCCGGATGCCGCGGCTGCGGGCCGTCGTGCACGCCGCCGGAAGCGTCAAGGGGCATCTGACCGAGGCCTGCTGGGAGCGCGGCCTGCTGGTCTCCAGCGCGGCGGCCGCGAACGCCCTGCCCGTCGCGGAGTACACGCTGGCCGCGATCCTGTGGTGCAACAAGCGCGTCCTGGAGGCCGCCCGGGCCTACCGGACCGCGCGCGGCCCGGTCGACCCCCTGCACCGCTACCCGGAGGCGGGCAACTACCAGCGGACCGTCGGACTCGTCGGCGCCTCCCGGACCGGCCGGCGGGTGCTGGAGCTGCTGCGCCCGTTCGACCTGCGGGTCCTGGTGCACGACCCGTACGCCGACCCCGCCGAACTCGCCTCCCTGGGCGGCGAGGCCTGCGGCCTGGACGAACTGCTCCGCCGCAGTGACGTGGTGAGCCTGCACGCCCCCGAGCTGCCCCGCACCCGTGGCCTGCTGGACGCCTCCCGGCTGGCCCTGATGCCGGACGGTGCCACGCTGATCAACACCGCGCGCGGCTCCCTCGTCGACACGGCGGCGCTGACGCGGGAGCTGGTCACCAGGCGGCTGTACGCCGTCCTCGACCACACCGAACCTGAGGTGCTGCCCGCCGGATCCCCCCTGTACGACCTGCCGAACGTCCTGCTCACCCCCCATGTGGCAGGTTCGCTGGGCGGGGAGCTGGAGCGGCTGGCGATGGCGGCGGTCGAGGAGCTGGAGCGGTACGCGCGGGGAGTGGGCTTCCGCTACCCGGTGGACCCGGGCCGGCTGTCCTACTCGGCCTGACCGGCATGGGCCACCAACTCCTCGAGGTGTTCGCGGCCCCGGACGAGCCGGGGGCCGGTCAGCTCGGGCGCGTCGGGGTACCAGCGTCTCTCGTACTCCCAGCACAGCCATCCGTCGGGCGGTGCGGCGGCCACCGCCCCGGCGAGCGGCAGCACGCCCGCTCCCAGCCCGACCGGAGTCAGGTCGTCGGCCGACGCCACGTCCTTGACCTGGACGTAGCCCAGATGCGGCCCGAGTCTGCGTCTCGACTCGGCGGGCCCCTCGCCTCCCAGCCAGGTGTGCAGGACGTCCCACAGGGCTCCGGCCGCCGGGTGGCCGACGGCGTCGAGCACACGGGCGGCGGCCGCCGCCGTGCGGTGCGAGTCGTGGGTCTCCAGCAGGATCCGGACGCCGTTGCGCTCGGCATAGGGGGCGGCTTCCCGCAGCCGGCGCACGGCGTCTCCGTCGGCCTGCGCTCCGGGCGGGCCCGCTGCGCCGGGGAAGACCCGGACGTAGGGGGCTTCCAGGTCGGCGGCGAGTCGGACCAGGGACCTCAGTTCGCCGAGGACCGGCTCGTCACCGCCGGGGGCCGCCACCTTGGTGTAGCCCGCCACCCCGAGGACGCGCACGCCGGCGCGGCTGAGGGTCCGCAGCCCGGCGGCCCTGTCCCCGGGCGGGCTCTGGGGGTGCAGTGGCTCCTCCGGGTGGGCGCGCAGTTCGAGGCCCTGGTAGCCGTGCCCGGCGGCCAGGGCGGCGCTGCGGGCGAGCGGGGTCCCCGGCAGGCCGAGGGTGGAGAAGGCGTACTTCACGGCGTCCTCCGTGTGAGCGGTGGCGGCGCGGTCGAACCGCGCACCATGAGTTCGGTGGGCAGGGTGGTGATGCCTCCCGGCGGCAGGGGCCGGCGGCCGGTCACCAGCTGGGCGGCGAGGGCGCCCGCCTCGCGCAGGGGCACCCGGACGGTGGTGAGGGCGGGGGCGGTGTCCTGGCTGAACGGCAGGTCGTCGAAGCCGGTGACCGAGACGTCCTCGGGTATGCGCAGGCCCGCTTCGCGCAGTGCCGCGGCGACCCCTGCGGCAGCCGTGTCGTTGGCTGCGGCGACTGCGGTGAAGGGGTCTCCCCTCCGCAGGAGTTCACGGGTGGCGTCATAGCCGGCGGAGCGCTCGAACCCGGCGTGGACGGTGAGGTCGACGCAGGCTTCGGGAAGGGCCGGGTCGTGGCGCCGGAGGGCCTCCCGGTGTCCGGCGAGGCGCTCGCGGGTGGTGCTCCGCCCGGGCGGGCCGGCGATGTAGGCGATCCGCCGGTGGCCCAGCGTCAGGAGGTGTTCGGCGAGCCGGAACGCGCCCCCTCGGTCGTCGAACTCGACGGTGGCGACGGGCAGGGCGGAGGGCACCGGCACGGGCGGGCGTCCGCAGAGGACCACTCGGGTGCCGGCGGCGGCCATGCGGGCCACCCGCAGGGTGAGGGCGTCGGTGTGCTCCGGGTCCTCGGTGGCCGCGCCGGTGAGGACGACGCCTCCCGCACGCTGGCCTTCCAGCAGGGTGAGGTAGGCGGTCTCGGCGGCGGGGGCGCCCTGGGTGTTGCAGACGACGGCCAGCCGGCGCGGACCGGCCCCACCGGCGGGGTCGAGGGCGCTCTGCAGGGAGCCGGCGAGGATCCCGAAGTAGCCGTCGGCGATGTCGTGCACGAGGATCCCGACGAGGTCGGAGGTGGCGGCCGCGAGGGCTCGGGCGGAGGCGTTGGCGACGTAGCCGAGCTCCTCGACGGCCCGCTCCACCCGGGTCCGGGTGTCCCCGGCCACCGGATAGCCGCCGTTCAGCACCCGCGAGACCGTGGCGGGCGAAACCCCCGCACGTACCGCGACCTCCGCAAGCGTCACTGCCATCGCAATCCCCTCCCCCTGTGGCCCGTGGTTGCCGCGGGCCGTCGTCCGATCTGTCCGCGCTCCTCATGATGCCCGATTCAGAAAGCGCTTTCCATCACTCGATCGGGTAATTGAAGAGACACGATGCGGAGGCCTACCGTGAAACGCAGAAAGCGCTTTCCATCGCTTTCACAGACGATGCGACGGACCGGAGGAAGTCATCATGGAACGCAGGACGATCAAGATCGCGATGAACGGCGTGACCGGGCGGATGGGGTACCGCCAGCATCTGGTCCGCTCCGTCCTCACGCTGCGCGAGCGGGGCGGACTGGACCTCGGCGACGGCACGCTGCTCTGGCCGGAGCCGGTGCTGGTCGGGCGCCGTGAGGCCGCCCTGCGGGCCATCGCCGGGCGGCACGGCCTGGAACACGTGAGCACGGACCTGGAGGCGGTCCTGGCCGATCCGGAGGTGGAGGTCTACTTCGACGCCCAGGTGACCGGTGCCCGGGAGGCGGCCCTGCGCTCGGCCCTGGCGGCGGGAAAACACGTGTACTGCGAGAAGCCGACGGCCTCGCGCTTCCCGGCCGCGCTGGAGCTGGCCCGGCTGGCCGCGGCGGCCGGGGTCAAGCACGGCGTGGTGCAGGACAAGCTGTTCCTGCCGGGCCTGCTGAAACTGCGACGGCTGGTCGAGGACGGCTTCTTCGGCCAGGTGCTCTCCGTCCGGGGGGAGTTCGGCTACTGGGTCTTCGAAGGGGACGACGGACAGCCGGCCCAGCGCCCCTCCTGGAACTACCGGGCGCAGGACGGCGGGGGCATCGTCGCCGACATGTTCCCGCACTGGGAGTACCTGCTCCACGAGCTGTTCGGCCGGGTCAGGACGGTGCAGGCCCTGACCCGCACGCACATCGGCCGCCGGTGGGACGAGGAGGGCGAGCCGTACGAGGCCACGGCCGAGGACGCCGTGTACGGGACCTTCGAGCTGGAGGGCGGCGCCGTGGCGCAGATCAACTCCTCCTGGGCGGTGCGGGTGCACCGTGACGAGCTGGTGGAGTTCCAGGTGGACGGGACGCACGGCTCGGCGGTGGCCGGGCTCAGGAACTGCCGGGTCCAGCAGCGAGCGGCCACGCCGAGACCGGTGTGGGATCCGGACCGGCCGTCGGCCGAGCCCTTCAGGGCGCAGTGGCGGAAGGTGCCGGACGACGGTCCGCCGGCCAACGGGTTCAGGACCCAGTGGGAACTGTTCCTGCGTCATGTCGTACGCGACGAGCCCTGGCGGTGGGACCTGCTCGCCGGGGCCCGGGGAGTACAACTGGCCTCGCTGGGCCTGCGTTCCTGCGCGGAGGGACGGCGGCTGCCGGTACCGGAGGTGGCGCTGTGAACGGGATCCGGCTCCCCTCCGAGGACGGGGGATGGCGGCTGTACCGGCCGTCGGCCGCACCACTGGGAGCGTTCGGCGCCGCCCCGGCCCGCAGTCGTGTCCTGTACGCGGCCGCCCATGTGGCCGCGGCCCCGCCCGCCTCGCCGGGCGGCGGCCCGGTGGTCGACTGGGAGGCCACCCTGGGGTTCCGGCACCGGCTGTGGGGGCTGGGGCTCGGCGTCGCGGAGGCCATGGACACCGCGCAGCGGGGCATGGGCCTGGGCTGGGCGGAGGCGGCGGAGCTGATCCGCCGCTCGTCGCGGGAGGCCCGGGCGGTGGGCGGCCGGATCGTCTGCGGCGCGGGTACCGATCAGCTGGCCGTGGGCCGCGCGCACTCGCTCGCCGCGGTCAGGGCCGCCTACGAGGAACAGCTCGCCCATGTCGAGGGCTGCGGGTCGGGGGCCGTCCTGATGGCCTCCCGCGCCCTGGTCGCGGCGGCCCGTGGCCCCGAGGACTACCTGGAGGTGTACGGGGCCCTGCTGAGGCAGAGCGCGCGGCCGGTGGTGCTGCACTGGCTGGGAGCGGTCTTCGATCCGGCGCTCGCGGGGTACTGGGGCCACCAGGACCTGGACGAGGCCGCGGACCTGCTCGTGAAGATCGTCGCCGAGCATCCGCGGAAGGTGGACGGCGTCAAGGTTTCGCTGCTGGACGCGGAACGGGAGAAGGAGCTGCGGCGCCGGCTCCCGGCGGGCGTGCGCTGCTACACCGGCGACGACCACCGCTATCCGGAGCTGATTGCCGGGGACGGGGAGCTGGCCAGCGACGCGCTCCTGGGGATCTTCGGCCCCGTCGCCCCCATCGCCGCCCGGGCGGCGCTCGCCCTGGACAGCGGGGATCCCGGGGGCTTCCGGGCGCTGCTGGACCCGACGGTCGCACTGGCCCGGCACCTGTTCGCACCGCCGACACCTCTCTACAAGACCGGTGTGGTCCTGCTGGCCTGGCTGGCGGGGTATCAGGAGCACTTCACGATGTTGGCCGGGCTGGAGTCGGCCCGTTCGCTGCCGCATCTGGCGCGGGCCTACGAACTGGCCGACACCCTGGGCCTGTTCCCCGACCCGGAATGCGCTGCGGGCCGGATGCGCCGGCTCCTGTCGGAGCGGGGGGTGCCGGGATGACCGGGATGACCGGGGTGGCGGCTCCGGCCCGGTTCAGTCTGAACCAGGAGACCGTGCGGCAGTGGTCGCTGCCCGAGCTGGTGGCCGGGTGCGGTGCGGCCGGGGTGACGACGGTGGGGCTGTGGCGGGATCCGGTGCGCGGGTTCGGGGTGCGGGAGACGGCGCGGCTGGTCTCCGCCGCCGGACTGCGCGTCAGTTCCCTGTGCCGGGGCGGGTTCTTCACCGCCGCGGATCCCGCCGGGCGGGCGGCCGCGCTGGAGGAGAACCGCCGGGCCGTCGAGGAGGCGGCCGAGCTGGGGGCGGACGTCCTGGTCCTGGTCGCGGGCGGGCTGCCGGAGGGCGAGCGGGATCTCGCGGAGGCGCGGAGGCGGATCACCGGGTTCCTGGGCGACCTGGTTCCGTGGGCCGCCGGGCACGGGGTGCGGCTGGGGATCGAGCCGCTGCATCCGATGTTCGCGGCGGACCGCTGCGTGGTCTCCACGCTGGGGCAGGCCCTGGACATCGCCGAGCAGTTCCCGGCGGAGCGGGTCGGGGTTGTGGCCGACTCCTACCACCTGTGGTGGGACGAGCGGCTGGCCGCCGATCTGGGCCGGGCGGGTGCGGGCGGGCGGATCGTCTCCGTCCAGGTGGCCGACTGGGTGACTCCGCTCCCCGAGGGGGTCCTGCTGGGGCGGGGGCAGCTCGGGGACGGGTGCGTCGATCTGCGGTCCTTCCGGCAGCTGGCCGACCGGGCCGGGTACCGGGGGCCGGTGGAGGTGGAGATCTTCCATCCGGGCCTGTGGGCGCGGGACGGCCGTGAGGTGCTGCGGGAGGTGATCGCCCGCTACCGGGAGCACGTCGAATGAGGGAGGCGGCGCGCGGCCTGGGGGCGGGGGTGGGTTCGCGGTGGGGTGGTGCGGGGCGGCCGGGAGGGGGTGCCATAACGTGCCCGCATGGATCAGGAGCAGATACCCGGGGGCCCCGAGGGCACGGGCAGGCGGCGGTTCCTCGCCCTCGCGACGGGGACGGCCACCGCCGCCGGGCTCGGCTCGGTCGCCGGCTGCGCGAGCGGTGGGGACGGGACGAGCGGGGCCACTCTGAAGGGGAAGGGCGCGGGCAAGGGCTCGACGCCGGAGCCGGGTCCGGGCGGGTTCGACGTGAAGGCGGAGAACGCCCGGCCCGGCAACGCCGACTGGCGCGTGACGAAGGCCGGGCCCGCCCGGGCGATCGAGGGGTTCGCGGACCGGGTGAGCGTGCTGCCCGGGGAGTCGTTCGGGCTGCACGTGTCCACCACCGCGCCGCGGTTCACGGTCTCCGCGTACCGGATGGGCTGGTACGGCGGGGCCCGGGCGCGGCTGGTGTGGCGTTCCGAGGCGCTGCCCGGGGTCCGCCAGCCCGAGCCCGCGGTGGAGTCCGGCACTCGGATGGTCCGCACCCGGTGGCCGCGTACCGCCACGGTAGACACCAAGGGCTGGCCGGAGGGCTGCTACCTGCTGCGGCTGGACGCACAGGGCGGGGAGGGGCAGCGGTTCGTGCCGGTGACCGTCCGCTCGGCGGCCGCGGCGGGACGGACGGTGATGGTCAACGCGGTGGCGACCTGGCAGGCGTACAACCGCTGGGGCGGCTACGGCAGCTACGACGGCCCGAGCGGCGGATACGCCTCGCGTTCGCTGTCCGTGACCTTCGACCGGCCGTACGACTACGACGACGGGGCGGGGCTGTTCCTGGTGTACGAGGCGCCGCTGATCGCGCTCGCCGAGCGCCTCGGGATCCCCCTGGCGTACGCCACGACCACCGATGTGGCGCGCGAGCGGCGGCTGCTGGAGGGAGCCGCCGCGGTGCTGTCGCCCGGCCACGACGAGTACTGGTCGCCGGAGCAGCGCGCGCACGTCACCGCGGCCCGGGACGCGGGGAGCAACATCGCGATACTGGGCGCGAACTGCTGCTTCCGCCGCATCCGCCTGGAGCCCTCGGAGCTGGGCCCGGACCGTACGGTGGTCTGCTACAAGTCCTCGTACGAGCAGGACCCGGGCTTCAAGCGGGGGCATCCCGCGACCGTCGACTTCCGGTCCGCGCCGGGGGCCGACCCGGAGAGCTCGCTGCTCGGGGTGATCTACGACGGCTACCCGGTGGACGCCCCGTACGTGGTCACGAACCCGGGCCACTGGCTGTTCGAGGGGACGGGCGTGAAGGCGGGCGACGGCTTCGCGCACCTGGTCGGCGTGGAGTACGACAAGGTCAGCACGGGCTTTCCGACCCCGCGTCCGATCGAGATACTGGCCCACTCGCCGGTGGTGTGCGAGG
Organism: Streptomyces sp. NPDC058157; assembly: GCF_042884105.1. Classification (NCBI taxonomy): domain Bacteria; kingdom Bacillati; phylum Actinomycetota; class Actinomycetes; order Kitasatosporales; family Streptomycetaceae; genus Streptomyces; species Streptomyces sp. NPDC058157. Next base: position 11,453 of record NZ_JBHVUQ010000047.1, on the reverse strand, counting down.
GCCGGCCGAGCCATCAGGACACGGCCTACTACACCGTGCCGAGCGGGGCGGGGGTCTTCGCCACCGGAACGATGCGCTGGGTCGAGGCCCTGGACGCGACCGGCGACGGCCGCAGCGGCGCCAACCACGGCCTGGACGCCCGGGCAGGCGCGCTGACCACCCGGGTGACGGAGAACCTGCTGCGCGCCTTCGCCGCCGGCCCGGCCGGGAAGACGCACCCGGCTCAGGACAACGTCAACGCGGTGTACGGGGGTTCGTGAGGCAGGCCGGCGGCCGGAATTCGGTGGACCGCGCGCGATTGGGGTGCTTAGGATCAAGACGGCGGCATCGCGTGCCGGTCACCGGCCGGGTGAGGCATGGAGGTGCCGCGAGATGCCTTGTGGAGGCATTCACACATGTCCGTCCAGTTGAACCACACGATCGTCCACTCCCGTGACAACCGGGAGTCCGCCGTATTCCTGGCACACATCCTCGGTCTCGAAGTGGGCCCGGAGTGGGGCCCGTTCATTCCGGTGGAGACCGGGAACGGGGTGACCTTGGACTTCGCGACCAGCACCGCCGAGTCGATCACCACGCAGCACTACGCGTTCCTCATCTCGGAGGAGGAGTTCGACTCCGCCTTCGGGAAGATCCAGGCGGCCGGCGTCGAGTACTTCGCCGATCCGCACCGCAAGCAGCCGGGCGAGATCAACCACAACGACGGCGGCCGCGGGGTCTACTTCCTGGACCCCTCCGGACACGCCATGGAGATCATCACCCGCCCCTACGGCGGCTGACGACCCACCCCGCAGGGCCCGCGGCGCACCGCGTCGCGGGCCCTGCCCCCCGCCCGGGCCCCCCCCCCCCCCCCCGCCCCCCCGCCCCCCACCCCGCCCGCCGTCCTGCCCGTCACGCATCCGCCCGGAATCCTGGACAGATAGTCTGCGCGCAGATAATCTCTCCACAGAACGAATGACGGCGACGGAGGAGAACGCGCATGTGGACGTACGAGCACACCATCGAGACCACCGCCGCCCCCGCCGCGATCTGGCGCCTCTGGGCCGACGTCGAGCACTGGGGTGACTGGAACCCGGGGGTCGAGCGGATCGCGATCGACGGCCCCTTCGCGGCCGGCGCCCGCATCACGATGACCCCGCCCGGCGAGGACCCGATCCCGCTGGTCGTCGCCGAGGCCGTCCGCGACGAGAGCTTCGTCGACGAGGCCCGGTTCGGCGGGCTGCTGCTGCGCACGGTCCACCGGATCGACCCCGCCGGGGACGGACTGGTCCGCGTCACCTACCGGATGGAGATCTCCGGCCCGGGCGCCGACGAGACCGGCCCCGCGATCGGCCCCGGCATCACCGCCGACTGGCCCGAGACCATGGCCGCGCTGGCGGAGTCGGCGGCCCGCTGATGGCCCTCAGCCCCGGCGAGAGCCCCGGGTTCCTGCTCTGGCACGCCACCCTGCGCTGGCAGCGCGAGGTCTCCTCGGCGCTCACCCCGCTGGGCCTGACCCACGTGCAGTTCGTGCTCCTCGCCTGCGCCTGGTGGCTCAACGGCCAGGGTGAGCACCCCAACCAGCTCGCCCTGGCCCGCCAGGCCGGCACCGACGTCAAGATGACCTCCCAGGTGCTGCGCGCCCTGGAGCAGAAGGGCCTCGTCGAGCGCGAGGTCGACCCGGCCGACACCCGCGCGAAGCGGCTGCGCGTCACCGCCGCCGGGGCCGAACTCGCACCCCGGGCCGTCGCCGCCGTCGAGGAGGCCGACGCGCGCTTCTTCCGCACGGTCCCCCTCGACGAGGCGATGCCCCTGCTCAGGCGGCTGGCCCGGCCGGAGGAGTGAGACCGGCCCCACGAGCGGGAACCTCCTGCCGCCCCGGGAGGTAGACGATGCTCGGAGCGCCCGTCGCCGGATGGACGGCGATCCGGGTGGCCACCCCGTAGACCTCCGCCAGCAGCTCCTCCGTGAGCACCTGCCCCGGCGCACCCTCGGCCACCACCCGGCCGCCCGCCAGCACGTACAGCCGGTCGCAGAAGGACGCGGCGAGGTTGAGGTCGTGCAGGACGAGCAGGCCGGTCACGGGGAGCCGCCGGACCAGCCCCAGGACCTCCAGCTGGTAGCGGATGTCGAGGTGGTTCGTGGGCTCGTCCAGGGCGAGCAGCCCCGGTTCCTGGACGAGGGCGCGGGCGACGAGCGCGCGCTGCCGCTCCCCGCCCGAGAGCCCGTCGAAGCGGCGCCCGGCGAGGCCGGACACCCCGACCTCCTCCAGCGCCCGCGCGACGTGCCGCCGGTCGTCCGGGCCGTCCTGCTCCCAGAACCTCTTGTGCGGGCTGCGCCCCATGGACACGACCTCGCGGACCGTCAGACCGAAGGTGCCCGCCGCGTCCTGCGGTACCACCGCCACCCGCCGGGCGCGCTCCTTGACGCCCAGCGCCGAGACGTCGGCCCCGTCGAGCAGCACCCGGCCGGCGGTGGGCCGCAGGGTGCCGTAGACGCAGCGCAGCAGCGTCGTCTTGCCGCTGCCGTTCGGCCCGACGACCCCGACCGTCTCGCCGGGCCGGGCGGTGAGGCCGATCCCGTCCAGCAGCCTCCGCCCGTCGACCTCGTAACGCAGCCCCTCGACCGAGAGTTCCACCGGACGCCCCGTCATCCGGCCACCCCCTCGGCCCGGGTGGACCTGCGCAGCATCCACAGGAAGAACGGCCCGCCCGCCAGCGCGGTGACCACGCCGACGGGTATCTCCTCGGGCGCCGCCGCCGTGCGCGCCAGCAGGTCGGCCAGACTCAGGAAGACCGCCCCGGCGAGCGCGCAGACGGGCAGCAGCGCCCGGTGCCCGGCGCCCACCACCATGCGGGCGGCGTGCGGAACCATCAGCCCGACGAAGCCGATCGCCCCGCTGTAGGCCACCAGCACCCCGATGACCAGGGAGGTGAGGACGAACGCGGCCGCCCGGAAGCGGCCGGTGTCCAGGCCGAGGGTGCGGGCCCCCTCCTCCCCGGCGAGCAGCAGGTCCAGGGGGCGCGCGAGGGCGACGAGCAGGGCGGTGCCGGCGAGCAGCACGGCCGCCGGCAGGGCGAGTTCGTCCCAGCGGGCCCCGCCCAGGCCGCCCAGCGTCCAGAAGAGCACGGACCGGAGCTGGTCGGGGTGCGCGGACAGCACGAGGACCAGGCTGGTCAGCGCGGACAGGACGTACTGCACGGCCACCCCGGCCAGGATCAGCCGCCCGGTGGTCATCGTGCCGCCGCGCCGGGCCAGGGTGTAGACGGCGACGAGCGCGGCGAGGGAGCCGGCGAAGGCGGCCAGCGGGAGCCCGAGGGCGGTACCCGCCCCCACCCCGAGCACGATGACGACCACCGCCCCCGCCGACGCGCCCGAGGAGGCGCCCAGCAGGAAGGGGTCGGCGAGCGCGTTGCGGACGAGGGCCTGGAGCACGGCGCCGCAGACCGCGAGCCCGGCGCCGACCACGGCCCCGAGCAGCACGCGCGGCATCCGCACGTCCCACACGATGGAGGCGAAGGCGCCGCCCCGGGCCCGGGGCCCGGCCAGCAGGACGTCGAGCACCCGGCCGGGGGCGATGCGGACGGGGCCCAGGGCCAGCCCCGCCACCATCGAGGCGGCCAGCAAGAGCGCGAGGAGCACCAGGACGGCCGGGGTGCGGCGGCGTCCGGTCACGGGGCGTCGGGGTGCAGCTGGCGGCCGAGGGACTCGACCGCGTCGGCGACGCGCACGCCGAGGACGGCCGAGGACAGCGGCAGCACGACGAACCGGCGGTTCTTCACGGCGGGAACCTCCGCCAGCGCCGGATCGTTCAACAGGCGCTGCTTCTTGGCCTCCACGGGGGTGCCGCCGTAGTCGTAGATGAGGACGACCTCGGGCCGCCGCTCGATGACCTTCTCCCACGGCACGTCGCCGAAGGTGTCCTGGAGGTCGGCGAAGACGTTCGTCCCCCCGGCCAGGGAGACGATCTCGTTGCCGATGCCGTTGCCCCCGGAGGTGAAGGCGGAGGACTCTCCCGAGTCGTAGACGAAGACGGACGGGCGGGGCCGGTTCCCGACCCGGGCGGTGACGGCGTCGATCCGGCGCTGCTCGTCCTCGATGAGGGCCGTGCCGCGCTCGGGCACGCCGAAGGTCCGGGCGACCTCGGTGATCTCGGTCTTCAGCTGGGTGAGCCCGACGCGGCCCGGGGTGCAGTACTCCACGCTGAGCCGCGAGTCGATCCCGGACCTGGCCAGCCCCTCGCGGTCGCGGCCCTGCCCCTTGTCGAAGGCGCTGGAATAGCCGCCGTAGACGAAGTCGGGGTCGGCCGCGAGGAGGACCTCCTTCGACGGGTACTCCTTCGCCAGCACCTTGACGCCCGCGTAGGCGCTCCGGTAGGCGGGGAGGACGGCGTCGTCGAGGTAGGCGGTGCCGGCCATCCGGTCCTGGAGGCCGAGGGCCAGCATGATCTCGGTGGCGTGCTGGTTCATGGTGACGGCCCGCTCGGGCGGGGCCTGATAGGTGCTGGTCACACCGCAGTTGGTGACGGTGTACGGGAACCCGGGCGCGGACCGGGCGCCGGGGGCGGGCCCTTCCTCCCCGGGCGGACCGCCGCAGGCGGTCAGGGACAGCAGGAGCGCGAGCGCGGTGAGCGGGCGCGGGGCGGCGCGGAAACGCGGCATGGTGAGGCCTCTCCGGGGGATCCTCGTCCCCGGTCGAAGTGAAGAGGCGGTGCGTCAGTGTCTGACTCCCGGGACCCCGCGGAGGGGGTCGCCGGTCACAGTGGCGGGACCGCACCGGATTCACACCGGTTTCCTGTCCTGCACCGCCCGGGACAACCCGGCCAAGTCTGCCAGATGCCGCGTTTGCCCCGAAGGGGGGACCAAGGCGCCCCGAACCGCTCCGGGCGCCGGTGGCGGGAGCGGGCGGTACGGAGGATCGTGGGCGGCGAGGGGAGGTACGGAGGGCGAGGGGAGGTGCGGAGGAGGTCGGTGATGCGCCACGGCAGCCACACGGGCCACGAAGGTCCCGGGCACGGGGTCAGGACCGCCCATCTCCTCCTGGCCCCCGCCCTCGCGGTGCTGCTGCTCGGCGCGGGCACCGGCGGCTCCGGCGAGACCGTCTCCCTCGACGGCGACCGGCCCGGCGAGCGGCTCGACGTGACCCTCACCCGGGTCGTCGACCCCGCGGGCCCGGAGCCGGCGCGGGCCGGGGCCGACCGGCTGGTCGCCGTGGAGCTGCGCCTGGAGAACACGGGAACGGCCCCCTACGCGGACTCCCCCGCCCCGGCCGCGCACCTCCTGGACTCCACCGGGCGGCGCTTCACCGGCCTGAGCACCGCCACGGACGCGGGCCCCGCGCTCCCCGCCGCCGTCACCCTCGCCCCGGGCGGGTCGGCGACGGGCTACGTCGTCTTCCGGCTGCCGGCCGAAGCCCGCCCGGCGGCGGTGCAGTTCGCCCTGGACGCCGGGCTCGGCGACGACGTCGCCCACTGGAGCCTGTCGTGAGCCTGTCGTGATCCCCCGCCGGAACCGGCCGGAAATTACCTCGACGTATCTAGTGACTTAGCAGGCACCCGCCAGTAGAACTTGTTCCCACTCCGCCGAGAGTGAGGAACGCCACATGAGCGACAAAGGCCTGCACAACAAGGTGTCCAAGGGTGTCTCCCGACGTGGATTCATCGCTGGAACCGGTTCTCTTCTGGGGGCCATGGCCCTCAGCGTCAACGCCATCCCGGCCCGCGCCAATCCCGCCACCGGATCCGCCGTATCCAACCCGCCCATCGCGTCCGGGGACCGGGTCCCGGCCCTCGTCATCGGTACCGGCTACGGCGGCTCCGTCGCCGCGCTGCGGCTCGCCCAGGCCGGTGTCGACGTGCACATGATCGAGATGGGCATGGCCTGGGACACCCCGGGCACCGACGGCAAGATCTTCGCCAACACCACCAAGCCCGACTACCGCTCCTTCTGGCTGCGCACCCGCACGAAGGCGCCGCTGAGCAACTTCCTCGGCTTCCCCATCGACAAGGACGTCCCGAAGTACACGGGCATCCTCGACGCCGAGGAGATGGGCGGGATCATCGTCTACCAGGGCCGCGGCGTCGGCGGCGGCTCGCTCGTCAACGGCGGCATGGCGGTGACCCCCAAGCGGCAGAACTTCGCCGCCATCCTCCCCACGGTGGACGCCGAGGAGATGTACTCCACCTACTACCCCCGGGCCAACGCCGGGCTCGGCGTGGGCCTCATCGACCCCGACTGGTTCGAGACGGTGGACTGCTACCAGTTCGCCCGCGTCGGCCGCAAGCACGCCCAGCGCTCCGGCTTCCCCTTCGTGTTCGTGCCGGACGTCTACGACTGGGACTACATGAAGCAGGAGGTGGCCGGCACCGTCCCCAAGTCCGCCGTGGACGGGGAGATCCTCTACGGCAACAACGCCGGCAAGAAGTCCCTCCAGAAGACCTACCTCGCCGCCGCCCGGGCCACCGGCAAGGTGGCCGTCTCCCCCCTGCACCGGGTCACCACCGTCTCCCCCTCGGACGGTGGCGGCTACACGGTCGCCATGGAGGAGCTGAACACCACCGGCGACGTCGTCTCCGTCAAGACCGTCACCGCCGACCGGGTGTTCTTCGCCGCCGGCAGCGTCGGCACCAGCAAGCTCCTGGTCCGGCTGAAGGCCACCGGAGCCCTGCCGCTGCTCAACGACGAGATCGGCAAGGGCTGGGGGGACAACGGGAACGTCATGTGCGGCCGGGCGAACCACATGTGGGACCCCACCGGCAAGGTCCAGGCGTCCATCCCCTGCGGGGGCATCGACAACTGGGACGCGGGCGGCGCCTTCGCCGAGGTCGCCCCGCTGCCGACCGGCATCGAGACGTACGCCTCCTTCTACCTCTCCATCACCAAGAACCCCAACCGCGCCCAGTTCTCCTGGAACGCGGCGACGGGCAAGGTCGAGCTGAACTGGCAGACGGCCTGGAAGCAGCCGTCCATCGACATGGCGAAGACCATCTTCGACAAGATCAACGCGAAGGAGGGGACGATCTACCGCAGCGACCTCTTCGGCACCAACAAGATCTGGGGCGACCACCTCACGTACCACCCGCTCGGCGGGGCGGTCCTGGGCAAGGCGACCGACAACTACGGCCGTCTGCACGGCCACCCGGGCCTCTACGTCATCGACGGGGCGCTGATCCCCGGCAACACCAGCGTCAACCCGTTCGTGACGATCACGGCCCTGGCCGAGCGGAACATCGAGAAGATCATCGCCACCGACCTGTGACGCGGGGCGGTCACGGTCACCGGGGCCGGCCGGGCGCGGTACGCGCCCCGGCCGGCCCCGGCTCCGTTCAGCCGCCCGGCAGCACACAGACGCTGTCGAGGCCCAGGACGTGGTTGAGCCGGCCGAAGGCGAGCCAGGAGCCGATGCTCATGCTGAGCTCCACGATCTCCACCTGGCTGTAGTGCGCGGTCATCCGCTCCCAGAAGTCCTCGTCGAGGTTGTGGTGGTCCAGGGCGTAGCGCTCGGCGTATTCGGCGGCCAGCCGGGTGCGGTCGTCGAAGGCCTTGGTGGTGCGCCATGCGGTCACCGCGTCGGCGAAGCCCTCCTCGACCTTCTCGCCGTCGCGGTCGGTGCGCCAGTCCAGGCAGAAGACGCATCCGTTGATCTGCGCGATGCGCAGCCGGGCCGCCTCGAACTCGCGCAGGCCCAGGGTGGTGTGGGCGTAGACGGACAGGGAGAAGTTGGCGGCGGCCATGCCGATGCCGGGGACCAGGTCGCCCCACACGTACTCGATGGGGTGCTGCCCGTCGGGGACGTCGATCCTCATGGCTGTTTCCTTCCGAGTTTGCCGACTGCGGGGCGCAGCGGGACGTCGAGGGCGTCGTAGAGCCCGGGTTCCGCTTCCACCAGCCAGTCGATGGCGCCGACCAGCCGTCCGACGGCGGTGGCGTTGCCGCCCGCCGAGCGGTTCTCGCCCTCGTCGGTGGCCTCGACGGTCACCTCGATGCGGGGACGGCCCTCGATGACGACCCGGTGGGCACCGGCCCCGCCGTCGGGCGGGGCCGGCCAGTCGGGGGCGCAGGAGGCGTGGATGCGGGTGACGTGTTCGATGACGATGCGGGGTTCGCCGCCGACGATGCCCTGGACCTCGAAGCGGATGGCGCCCTGGGTACCGGCCTCGAACACGCCCATGGTGGGGGTGGTGACGGTGGTGTCGAGGGCGCGCCGGTCGGAGGTCTCGCGGATGTCGTCGAGTTCGACGCCGAGGGCGCGGGCCATCATCCGGATCTGGCCGCCCCACACCATCGTCGGGACGGAGGGCATGAGCATCATCGGCTCGTACTCCATGGGGTGTCCCATGCCGACCAGGTGGCGGACGGAGTCGGGCTGGTCGTAGGTGGAGTAGTCGAAGATCTCCTGGCAGCGGATCGCGTCCACCTCGGTGCCCAGTCCGCTCAGCAGGAGCGGGAGCACGTCGTTGCCCCAGCCGGGGTCGACGCCGGAGGCGAAGAGGGAGCCGCCGCCCTCGGCTATCGCCGCGAGCACCGGGTCGCGGAACTCCGGCGGGGCGCTGCGGTGGTCGTAGAGGGGGTAGAGGGCCGGGCTGACGACGGCCGCGCCGGCGGCGACGGCCCGGGTGATGTCGGCGAGGGCGTCGTCGGGGCGGACGTCGCCGGACGCCGCGTAGACGACGGCCGCCGGGCGGGCGGCGAGCACCGCCCCGACGTCGTCGGTCGCCGCCACCCCCAGCCGGCGGTCGAGCCCGGCGAGTTCGCCCGCGTCGCGGCCGACCTTGGCGGGGTTGTGGACGATGACTGCCGTGAGTTCGAGCGCCGGGTGGGCCTCGACGGCGCGGATCGCCGCGCGGCCTACGTTGCCCGTGCCCCAGACCACCGTGGGAATCATGCGCGGAGGGTAGCGACGGGGCGCGGAGGAGCCCAGGGGCGCGGAGGATGTTTTTCGGACCGGCCGCACCCTGGACTCCGGGCGCGGAGAAAGGATTCGGCGGGGCCGCTACCCGCCCCGTACGCTCCCCCGGCATGAGCATGAGGAATTCCACGGTACGGGCGGTCAACCGGCTCACGGCGCGCTGGGCCGCAGCCCACGGCGGTGACGCCGGTACGGTCTTCACCGCGGCCGGGGTCTGGCCGCTGCTCGCCCCGCTCGCGGACGGGGCGGCGGGCCCGGCCCGGGCGGAGCTGGCGGAGGCCCTGGGCATACCCGCCGAGCGGGCGGCGGGGGCGGCGCGGGAGCTGCTGGCCGCGCTGGACGGCGTACGCGGGCTGCGGTCCGCGACGGCCCTGTGGACCCGGGCGGACCTGCCGCTGGAGCCGGCCTGGCTGGAACGGCTCGCACCAGGGAGCCACGGCACCCTGAGCGGCACCGCGGAGGCAGGCCACAAGGCGCTGGACGCGTGGGCCGACCGGCGGACGGGCGGGCTGGTCAAGCACATGCCGGTCACGCTGACCGAGGGCCCGGACGGGACGCGGCTGGTGCTGGCTTCGGCCCTCACGCTGAAGACGAAGTGGGTCCGGCCGTTCTTCGAGTGGCCCCGCGAGCCGTCCGAAGGCCCCTGGTCCGGGCGGTCCCTGCAGATGCTGCACCGCACCACGGCCCTGCCGGACCGGGCCGCGGTGGCGGAAGGGCCGCACGGGGCGGTGACCCTGCTGGAGGTGGTCGGGGACACCGGCGTGGACGTCCACCTGCTGCTGGGCGAAGCCGGCGCCGGGCCCGGCGGGGTCCTCACCACCGGCGTCGAAGCCGTCACCCGCGCCCGGCCGGTCACCCCCGCGAGCCTGCTCCCGGAGGGCCGCCCCGGTCCCGGACTCACCGTCACCAGGGAGCTCGCGCTGACGCCCGAGCCCCGGCTCGTGGTCGAGACCCCCGCCTTCGAGGTGCGGGCCGAGCACGACCTCCTGCGGCGGGCCCGGCTGTTCGGCCTGGAGGCGGCGTGCGACAACAGCCGCGGCCACTTCCCCGGAGTCGGATCCGAGCCCCTGGCCGTCGGTTCGGCCCGGCAGTCGGCGATGGCCCGGTTCCGGGCGGAGGGCTTCGAGGCCGCGGCGGTCACCGCCGTCGGCATGGCGGTGGGCTGCGCCGCGCCCCCGCGCCTGCGCTACCGCACCCGCCGGGTCGAGGTGTCCTTCGACCGCCCCTTCGGATTCCTCGCCGTGCACCGCACCTCGCGGCTGGTCCTGGCGGCCGGCTGGGTCAGTGATCCGCTCCCGTACGCGCGGCCGCCGGAGAAGACGCTGGAGGAGAAGTTGCGGGAGGAAGAGGAGGCCTGGGCGGAAGAGGAGTAGGGGGCGCCAGCGTCGCGGCCAGCGCCGCCGTCTGCGCGAAGGAGGGGACGCGGCCGGTGCCGCCGCGCCCCGACACCGACAGGGAGGCCGCGGCGACGCCGTGGGCCACCGCCTCCGGGAGCGGGTCGCCGAGGGCGAGCCGGGCGGTGGCGGTGCCGGTGAAGCAGTCCCCGGCGCCGGTGGCGTCGACGGGATCGGGGTTCACCGGGACGGCGTGGTACGCCGCCCGGGCGCCCTCGTCCAGGAGCACCCGGCCTGCCCCGGCGGTGACGGCGACGGCGCGGGCGCCCAGCGCCCGGTAGCGGGCGGCGGCGGTGAGGGGGTCGTCGGTGTCGACGAGGGCGAGGGCGTCGGCGGGACAGGAGGTCTTGAGCAGCCCCGTCAGCGGGGCCATCGCCGCCAGCAGGGAGCGGGCCCCGGCCCGTCCGGTCAGCCGGGGGCGGAAGTTGGGGTCGTACGTGACGTGGCCGCCGGCCCCGTGGACGGTGCGGGCGGCTTCGAGCACCGCCTCGCGGCTGGTCGGGGAGAGCGCGCCGGCGATCCCGCCCGTGATGAGCGCTCCGGCTCCGGTCAGGAGCTCCCGCCAGGCCTCGACGTGGGCCGGGGAGAGGGTGGATCCGGCGCTGCGGGTGCGCCAGTAGACGAACTCGCGCTCCCCGTCGGTGTCCGCGCTGAGCAGGTAGGCGCCGTTGGGGTGGGGGGCGCGGTGGACGTGCGAGACGTCCACGCCCAGCTCGGCGGCCCGGCGCAGCAGCGGGACGCTCAGCTCGTCCTCGCCGACGACCGCGAGCAGCGCGGTACGGGCCCCCGCCGCCGCGGCGGCGGCAGCGGCGTTGAGGGCGTCACCGGAGTAGGAGATCCGGGCGGCGGTCCCGTCGGCGGCTTCGCGCAGCGGGGCGTCGGCGTGGACCTCGACGAGCACCTCGCCGAGCACGAGGACGTCGTACGACCCGGCGGCCACGGCTACGCCTCCCCACCCGGTGCGGCGGACCCCCGGGTGTCTACGGGCACCCCCGGCACCGCCCGCCCGGCACCCGGCGGCGCGGCCCCGGCCCCCGCCGAACGCGCGGCCCGGTCCGGCACGACCGGTCCGGCCTCCGGGACGTCCGGAACCCCGCCCGGCGCGGCGGGGCGCGCGGCCAGCGCGTCCGGGACCCCGCCCGGCGCGGCGGGGTGCGCCTCCGGGACGTACGGGAC
>NZ_JBHVUQ010000046.1:0-48640 GCF_042884105.1 Streptomyces sp. NPDC058157 | reverse complement strand
AACACCCCCCCCCCGCCTACCGCGATTCACTGTGGTCTGGTGGGCTCGGATTTGTGTTAACCCGCCCGGGGGTGGTGGGGAGGGAGCCTCCCCACCACCCCCTCGGGCGGTGGCCGTGTCAGCGCAGGGCCGGGCGGGTGGTGAGCAGGGTGCCCGCCGGGCCGCGGACCAGCATCGGGCGCAGGCGCAGGGCCGGCTGCGGACCGGCCGGGCGCAGGACGTGGGCGACCAGCAGGTCCTGCACGGCCGGGCCGTCCGGGCCGGCCCGCAGCTCGTGGCCGTCGTACGCGACCACGCGCCGGTCGAACAGCAGCCCCTGCCCCGGCGCCGGCTCGGCCTCCAGCAGGGGCACCTCCGGGCCCGTGCCGTACAGCCGCGACCGGCCCGTCCCGCCCCCGGTCCGCCCGGCCACCGCGACGAGGCCGAACTCGCAGCCCCCCGGCACCGGTCCGGGCAGCCGCACCGGCACCGTCTCCCCGGCGGGCGCCACGGTCCGCACCCGGTGCAGCTCGATCAGCCGGTCCGCGTGGACGTCCAGCCACGGCCCGCACAGGGCCCGCCGCAGCAGCGCCGACACCCCGGCCGCGAGCCCCCGGTCGGCGCCCTCGTCCGGGGCGCCGTACGGGGTCACGGGCCGGAACAGCCAGTCGTCGTCCGCCGTCCAGGACATCCGCAGCCACAGGGCCCGCGGCCGCGGGTGGTCGCGGAAGGCCGCCGCGACCACCCCCGGCACGGGGCCCAGCCCGACGAGCGCGAAGCCGTGCTCCCGCGGGGACACGCCTCAGCCCGCGGCGACGGGCGTGCGCTCGGCGGAGAGCCGGGCCAGGTCCAGGCGCTCGTCGAGGTGGCGGGCGGAGGAATTGGCGCGCCACAGCGCGCCCCGGGCGATGCCCCGGCGCATGTGGGCGGTGCCGGCGCTCGGGATGACCACGTTGTGGAACCAGCCCGCGGCGTGCTGCGAGTCGATGGTGATGTGCAGCCGGTGGTAGGTGATCCCGACCTCCGGCAGGCCCAGGCGCTCCCAGGCCCGGACGACGTTGCGGAACCGGTCGGGGGCCAGCCACTCCGTCATCCCGAGGAAGCCCACGGCCTCCGGGTACAGGTGCCGGTAGCGGCACAGCAGCACCGCGAGGTTGCCGGAGTGCAGGTCGGTGGTGGTCATGGCGGCCTCGAGGTCCTCGGTGCGGACGTCGAAGACCTCGTAGATCTTGTTGAAGAGGTGGGTGTGCACGGCCTCGGGGTCGCCGTTGCCCATCTCGTCCCAGTAGTTGGCGGCGATCTCCATCTTGCTGGCGCCGGCCGTACCGATCTGCATCATCGCGAGGAAGTCGTCGAAGCGGCCGTCGATCAGCGACTCCTGGATGACGTACGTGCGCAGGTCCTCCTCCCGCGCCTCGCGGTTGATGAACTCGGTGTAGTAGGGGTGCTTGAAGGCGCGGTGCACGCGCACCTGCCCCTTGAGCCAGGACAGGAACGCCTTGGGCTCGGTCGGCGCGGACTCCAGCAGGCCGGGCTCCAGGTGGGCGTCCTCGGCGGCGAGGGTGGCGTTCTCCAGCAGCCGGGTGACCTCGTGCAGCAGGACGGAGCCCTCGGCGCTCGGCCGGTCGGGGATCTGCATCACGGTCTGGTAGATGCGCGAGAGGAGGAGCTGCTGGTGGTAGTGGGCGTCCTCGCGGCCGGGGCCGGCGACGGCCGCGGCGTTCAGGTCGGTGACGGCCTCGACGATACGGGCGCGCTCGCCGAGGAACTTGGCGTCGATCTCGTCGGCGTCGACGGTGAGCCAGGACGAGACCTCGTCCACGAGCGCGGCGGCGTCCGTCCTGCGGAGCACGGGAACGGTGTGGTGGTCGCTGCTGGGCAACTGCGTCTCCATGTCTGTCGGGGTCGCTCGGGAGGGCGACACCAGTTCGGGTGGGTCGCGCCGGGCCGCGAGGGGCCGGATACGGTCGCTCCGCGATTCCGGGGAGGAGGGGACGGGCGCGCTGTGGAGGCCCTGTCCGGCGGTCCCGGGCGCCGCATGCCAAAGACACGCGCATCCCTGGTACCGGTTCGGGATGCGCGTGCCTGGGAGGAGCACCAGCGGAGAGGGCAGGATTCGAACCTGCGTGGGCAGAGCCCGCCCGGCGGAAAGCCGGACCCCGTTCGGCCGCTTTGGGTACCTCTCCATCGGCCTTTCTCGTGCCCTCAGCTTGGCACGCGGCGGCTGACACGGGGCTGATGGACATCTGAGACGGAAAGGGCGTCCGATTCCCGGATCGGTCAGGGTCCCATCAGCGCGGACTGGGATAGTGAAACCGATCCCGAGTTCTTCACGACGTCCACAGGGAGTTTCCGTGACCGCCGAGACCGCCAAAATCGCCGTTTCCCGCCTCTACAACGACGAGAACGGCGAATCGCATTTCATCGACGAGCAGCTGGAGGTGACGGCCCTCAATTTCGCCCCGCCCGCGCCTTCGCTGTTCGTCTCGGAGGGCATACCGGCCAAGCAGGCCGTGTACCTGTACATCCCGGCCGGCTGGTTCGGCGACTTCCACCCGGCGCCGCGCCGCCAGATCATGACGCTGGTCAGCGGCAGGATGGAGTGCGGCGTCAGCGACGGCACCTGGCGCACGTTCGTGCCCGGCAACACGCAGCTGGTCGAGGACACGGTGGGCAAGGGCCACGCCACGAAGGCCCTGGAGGACTGCGTGATGATCGTCTCCCAGCTGGCGGACTGACGCTCGGTCATCACGCACGAAGGGCCCGGGCCTTGAAGGCCCGGGCCCTTCTGCTTTCCGCCGTCAGCCCTTGACGTAGCCGAAGCTCTCGACGAGCTTTCCGCCCTCCAGGCGGTGCACGTTCACCCCGCGGACGAAGTCCTTCGGACCGCCGCCCCAGCGCAGCGTCCAGCGGCAGACGGAACGCTCGCCGGCCACCCAGACGTCCTCCACCTCGAAGGTCATGTGCTCGTTGCCCGCGATCGAGGTCCAGAACTGCAGACATTCGTCATAACCGACGTGCTTGGTGCCGTCGGGGGCCGGCCCGGAGTTCTCCAGCCGGCAGTTCTCGCCGAGGATGTCCTTCAGCAGGCCGGGGTCGTGCAGTTGGAATGCCTGGTTGAACTGTTCGATAACCTTGCGGGTCTGCTCGTCGGACATCGGAACTCCTCAAGTCTCATGACTCTGCACGGATGGCGGGCCATCGGACCGGCCGGACCGGCCGGGGCCACAGGAGAAAGTAATACAGTCCAACGGCCCGCTGTCCAAGGTTTCGGAAGTTCCGGCCATTCAAGTCAGTCGCACGTCAGTGCCAGCCGCCTAGCTTTGTACTATGACCACAGCAGACAGTGCGCCTCTCGCATTGGCCTATCAGCAGGCCACCGAATATCTGACGGGCCTCGCCGAGCGGCCGGTGGGCGCCACTGCCGGCTCCGAACAATTGCTGAAAATGTTCGGTGGCCCGCTGCCGGCCGGACCGGCCGACCCGGCCGAGACCATCGAGGTCATCGGCCGCGCGGTGGCCGAGGGCGGCATCCCGACGGCCAACGGCCCCCGTTACTTCGGCTACGTCACCGGCGGCACCCTGCCGGTCGCCATCGCCACGGACTGGCTGGTCGCCGCCTACGACCAGACCGCCAGCCTCTACAACCTCTCCCCGGCCGTCGCCGTGGCCGAGGACGTGGCCGCGCAGTGGGTCCTCGAACTCCTCGGCCTGCCCGCGCACGCCTCCGTCGGCTTCCCCACCGGCTGCACGATGGCCCACCTGACCTCGCTCGCGGCCGCCCGCCACAAGCTCCTCGCCGAAGCGGGCTGGGACGTCGAACGCGAGGGCCTGGGCGGCGCCCCGGACGTGGCCGTCGTCGCGGGCGCCCAGCACCACATGACCATCGACCTCGCCGCCCGCTACCTCGGCTTCGGCACCGCCCGCATCCGCAACGTCCCCGTGGACGACAAGGGCCGCATGATCCCCGCCGAACTGGAGCGCACCCTGGCGGGGCTGGACGGCCCGGTCATCGTCTGCGCCCAGATCGGCGACGTGAACTCCGGCGCCATCGACCCCGTCGGGGAGATCTGCGACATCGCCCACCGCTACGGCGCCTGGGTCCACGTCGACGGCGCCTTCGGCCTGTGGGCCGCGGCCAGCCCGAAGCTCCGTCCCCTGGTCGCGGGCGTGGAACGGGCCGACTCCTGGGCCCTCGACGCCCACAAGTGGCTCAACGTGCCCTACGACTGCGGCATCGTCGTCATCGCCCACCCCGAGGCCCACCGCGCGGCCATGCTCAACGAACGCGCCGGCTACCTCCCGCCGGGCACGGACGGCGAACGCGACGCCATCGAATGGGTCCCCGACTTCTCCCGCCGCGCCCGCAGCCTCCCCGTCTGGGCGACCCTGCGCACCCTGGGCCGCGAGGGCGTCGCGGACCTGGTGGAACGCTGCTGCGCCCACGTCGCCCACTTCGCCGAACGCCTCGCGGACGTCCCCGGGGTGGAACTCCTCAACGACGTCGTCCTCAACCAGCTCCTGGTCCGCTTCGGCGACGACGACGAGACCACCCGCAGGGTCATCGCCCGCATCCAGCGCAGCGGCGTCTGCTGGTTCGGCGGCACCCTGTGGGAGGACCGGGCGGCGATGCGCATCTCGGTGGTCAACTGGCGCACCACCCGCGAAGACGTGGACCGCAGCGCGGACGTCATCCTGCAATCCCTGGCAGCCGAACTGACCCCCTGACCACCCCCCACCCCCCGGCCGGCCCGCCCCCCGGGCCGGCCGGGGCGGCTTCGTGTTCCGCCCAGTGCGGCGTGATCGCGGCGCGTTCTGCGAGGACGAGCACCGTGGCGATGAAGCCCTCCGAGAGCGCGAGCCAGACGGCGTGACCGCTGCCTTGGTGCTTCGCCAGGAGGGCGTTGACGAAGACCTCGAAGGTGTCGGGGCTGACCTGGCACTCGTCGTTCTCCATCGGCCCGATGCCCGAGGGGAGTCCCAGCTCCGCCTCGAAGACCGCCACCTGGCGCTGGAACATCCGGGAAGCCCCGTTGGACGGGTTCCACAGCGTCTCGTCGCCGATGTCGAAGTACTGGCTCATCGCGGCACCTTTCAGCAGGTCGGACCGGGCGAGCGTATCCAGCCGGATTCCTGCCGTGGTCGCAGGGGAGGGCCCGGACGGCCCGGACCCACGTGCCGCGCTCCGGGCCGTAGGGCGGGCTACGCGGCGGTGGGCTCCCACGGGAAGCCGTCCGGGTCGGTGAAGGGGGTGGTGGTGCTGCCGAGGACGAGGCGGTGTGAGCCGGTTCCGTCCGCGGGGACGCCGAGGTCCTTGGCCAGGGCGCGGCGCTTGTACAGGGCCAGCTTGACGGGGCTGGAAGGGGTGGCGGCGAATTCCACGTACTTGCTGCCGAAGCTCTTGGCCACCGTCAGGCCCCGCTCCGTGTAGAACTGCCTGGTGGTCTTCACCGCTTCAGGACGGTCGCGCCGGCTTCCACGGCCGCATCGAGGAAGCCGTCGACGGTGGCCGGGTTGGACACCGTGAGGCCCAGGGTGAAGCCGCGGAAGCCGGTGGTGGGCGCTGGACAGCACGCTACGGGCGGCACGGCGGCCGGTGCTTCTCGAATCCTGACCGTCCCTACTGGAGGTCCGACTCCTCGCAGCGGGCGACCCAGGAGGCGAAGGGCTCCGAAGGGTCCGTGCGGCCCGCCAGGTAGGTGCGGGTGACGCGTTCCACGTAGTCCGGGAGGTCCGCCGCCGTGGTCTTCAGGCCGCGGAGCTTGAGGCCGAAGGTGCCCTCCTGGTCCGCGGCCAGGGACAGGGTGCCGCCCAGGTGGATCTGGAAGCCCTCGACCTGGCGGCCGTCCTCGTCCGCCACCAGCTGGCCCTTCAGGCCGATGTCGGCGACCTGCGTGCGGGCGCAGGAGTTGGGGCAGCCGTTGAGGTTGATGTTGAGGGTGGGGAGGGAGGGTTCGGACGACAGGCGCTTTTCCAGTTCCGCGACGAGGGTGGCCGCGCGTTCCTTCGTCTCGACGATCGCCAGCTTGCAGTACTCGATGCCCGTGCAGGCCATCGTGTTGCGGCGCCAGGGGGAGGGGCGGGCCTGGAGGCCGATGTCGGCGAGGGCGGTGATCAGGGGCTCCGGGTCCGCCACGTCCAGGACCAGGAGCTTCTGGTACGGGGTGAGGCGGACCCGGCCGCTGCCGTGGGTCTCGGCCAGGTCCGCCAGGGCGGCGAGTTTCGTGCCCGAGAGGCGGCCCGCCAGCGGGGCGGCGCCCACGTACGACAGGCCGTCCCGCTGGGGGTGCACGCCGATGTGGTCGATCGGGGCCGGGGGGAGCGCGGGGGCCGGGCCGTCCAGGAGGGGGCGGCCCAGGTACTCCTCCTCCAGGACCCGGCGGAATTTTTCCACGCCCCAGTCGGCGACCAGGAACTTCAGCCGGGCCCGGCCGCGCAGCCGCCGGTAGCCGTAGTCGCGGAAGAGGCGGGCGACCCCCGCCCACACGTCGGGGACGTCGGCGAGGGGGACCCACACGCCGACGTGCCGGGCGAGGATCGGGACGGTCGAGAGGCCGCCGCCCACCCACATGCCGAAGCCGGGGCCGTGCTCGGGGTGGACCGCGCCCAGGAACGCCAGGTCGTTGATCTCGTACGGGACGTCCGGCAGCCAGGACACCGCCGACTTGTACTTGCGCGGAAGGTTCGAGAGGGACGGGTCGCCGACGTACCGGGCGGCTATCTCGCGGACCGCCGGGGTCGCGTCCAGGACCTCGTCCGCGCCGACTCCCGCCACGGGGCTGCCGACGATCACGCGCGGGCAGTCCCCGCACGCCTCGGTCGTCGACAGGCCGACCTCCTCCAGCCGCCGCCAGATCGCCGGCACGTCCTCGATCCGGATCCAGTGGAACTGCACGTTCTGGCGGTCGGTGATGTCCGCGGTGTTGCGGGCGAAGCGCATCGAGACGTCGGCGACCGCCCGCAGCTGGGCGGCGTCGAGGGCGCCGCCGTCGCTGCGCACGCGCATCATGAAGTGCTCGTCTTCGAGTTCCTCCGGCGAGAGGGAGCCGGTCCTGCCGCCGTCGATGCCGGGCTTGCGCTGGGTGTACAGGCCCCACCAGCGCATCCGGCCGCGCAGGTCGTCGGGGTCGATGGAGGCGAAGCCCTCGCGGGAGTAGACCCGTTCGATGCGCTCGCGGACGAGGAGGGGGTCCTCGGTCGACTTGAACTGCTCGTTGGCGTTCAGGGGGTCGTACTCGCCCAGCGCCCACTGGCCCTCCGGGCGCTTGGCGGCGGCGGGGCGCGCGGCTCCGGCGGTCCGGACCGGCGGCGCGGCGACTGTTTCCGTCATGGTCCTGCTCCTTGTGGGGTCAGGCGTCAGGTGGTGCCGAGAGGGGCTATCGGGACGATCATTCCGCTGGGCAGCCAGGTCGCGGACCCGGCGTGGTGGTGGCCGCCCCCGGCGGAGCCGGCGCCCCCGCTGCCCGGTACGTACAGCACCGCCGCCGCGTAGAGCTTCGCGGGCGCCGGGCCCGCCGTCCCGCGGGCCGCACGCCAGGCCTCGTACCCGGCGGCGCTCGGCACCTCGCCCGGCAGCCGGTCGCCCAGCGCGGCGGCGTACTCGACGGCGGCCGGGCCGTTCGGGGCGTAGCGCAGCGGGATGAGCTGCCCCGCGCCGGGGGAGAGCAGCGGTGCGGTCAGCAGCCAGGGCGCCAGGTACGTCCCCTCGGCGGCGGTGCGGCCGGCCTCGACGTCGTGGACGGCGGTATCCGCGCCCGCCCAGCCGGAGGTCACGAGGAGGGGGCGGCGGGTCGAGGCGTCGGGAGGGGATACGGAGATGCCCGCGCGGGCTGCGGCGGTACGCACCTCGGCGGCAGCGGCGCGGCCGCGCGGGGAGTCGTCCTCGGCCAGGGAGACGGCGCGGGTGCCGCGCCCGGCGAGGAAGGAGACCGTTGCGCGCAGCGCGGCGGCGTCGGCGGTCGTCAGGGCGTCGGAGGGGCAGCCGGCCGGGGCGTTCGCGCTGCCGCCCAGCACCGCGCCGGCGGCGGCGCTCGCGCACTCCGCACCGTCGGGGCCCCGCAGCCCGGCCGGGGCCGGGGCGGCGCCCGAACGGCGGCCGGTGTCCACGCCGAGCGGGGCGGTGGCCCCGCCGGCGGAGACCCACAACCGCCCGGGCCCGGCCGGAAGTTCGACCGGGATCCAGGTCAGCGCCGACCCGGGCCGGGGCCCGCCCTTGGCCAGGCGGTCCCGGACGGTCCCGGCGGCGGCGTCGGGGGCGGCGACGGCCACCAGGTTGAACCCGGGCCGGTTCGGCACCACCAGCACCGGCACCCGCGTGCCGCCCAGCCCGACGGACTCCAGCACCGGACCGCCCGCCGCCCGGCCCGCCGCCCGGCCCGCGGCCCCGCCGCCCGGGCCCACCACGCTCCCGGCCAGCGCCGCGCACGCCACCGCCGCGGCGAAGTACGCCGTGGCGGCGGAGCGGCGGGCGAGCAGCCGGGTGCGCAGGAGCAGCAGCACGCCCAGGGCCAGGGCGGCGGTCAGGACGACCGCCGCCGGGAGGACCGCGTTCACCGGCGGACGACCCCGTCGCTGACCACGAACAGCACGCCGTGCGGCTGCGCGTCCCCGTAGTCGCCGTGCGGCCACGACGCCCGGTTGAAGCCGACGCACGGCTTGCCGGTGTTCTCGTCGCGGAAGGACCGGTCGAGGGTCACCCGGCCGCGCCGGTCGACGTCGAACATGCACACCCGGTGGTCGCCGCCGCCGCCGAAGGAGCCGGCGACGAAGTAGTTGGCCACCGCGATCCGGCTGACCTGCGTGGTCTCCCGGTACACGCCGTCGGCGCCGCGCTTGAAGTTGTCCATGGCGCCCCAGTGCGGGCCGCCCGAGCTGACGTCGCGGATCGGGACGGTGCTCACCAGCTCCGGGCAGTCCCGCTCCCGGCCGCCGCGGCTCGCCTCCGCGAGCTCGTCCACGGAGCACTGCGCGCCGGTCCCGGCGGCGAGGAGCTTCTGGATGTCCAGGACGTAGACCATGCCGGTCGTCTGGTCGAGCGGCTTGCCGTACGGCACCGACTGGCCCATCACCGTGTGGAACAGGAACCGGTCGTCGGGGCTGACGGCCAGCCAGCTGCCGTTGTCCCCGCTGCCGGTGATCTGCCGGTCGCCCTGGAAGGTCCGGTAGGCGGTCGTGTCGTCGAAGACCTCCTTCCACTGCGGGGCGGGCGCGGTGACGTCCGGGGTGTAGAAGACGGCGCCGCCCGCCATGGAGGAGACGAACGCCCCCTTGTGGCCGGGCCGGTTGGTCAGCGCCGTCTCCATGACCACCCGGGACTCGCGGAAGAAGGCCCGCGGCTCCTGCGCCCCGCGCGGCCCGTCGGCGACCTTGGACACCGACTTCAGCACCGGGTCGTCGCGGTGGGTGATGTCGAAGACCCGGACGGTCTGGCGGGCCAGGTTCTCCTTCAGCGCCGAGTCCGGCGTCATGAAGTTGCGGGCCTCGGCGAAGTCGCTCGCCACCATCACGTTCAGGTCCTCGCGCACCGCGATGCCGTGCGGGTTGGCGCAGGTCGCGGCCGGCAGCGCCGGGACGTTGCCGCACTGGGCCGGGTCCTCGCCCGCCTCCGTGGCGGCCGGGATCTCGGCGAGCGTCCTGCCGTCCCGGCCGATCCGGACGATCTCGCCGGGCGAGCCGGCGGCGCCGTTGCCGACCCGCACCTGGCCGTTCGTGTAGGTGCAGGGGCCGGTGACGTTCGGGCCGCCCATGTACGTGCCGTACGCGGTCCCGTCGCTCAGTACCTGGTAGGCGTCGGGGAGGGTGCCGCAGGGGGTGTCGGCGGCGGTGTTGACCCCGGCGATGGTCAGCGCGGGCAGGGCCTTCGCGTCGAAGACGAAGGTGGTGTCGCCCATGATGCCGCCGGCGTAGATCCGGTCGCCCTTGTGCCACACGTACTGCATGTGGTGCGGCTCGTTGCCGTTGTTCGGGCCGACGGTGACGGTGTTGGCGACCTTGCCGTACGTGGGGGAGTCCGGGGTCGCGTCGACGACCGTCAGGAAGTCCGGGGCGGGCTGCTTGGCCGGGCCGGACCAGACGAGCATCCACTGCCGGCCCGGGCCGCCCGCGGGGGCCACCAGGTGGTTGGTCGCCGAGTAGGTGACGCCGTCCGAGCCCTGGAAGGTGGAGGTCCAGGTCTCCGGCGTGCCCGCGGCGGCGGGTTCCGCCGCGGTGAGCATGGAGGCGGTGAGTCCCACCGCCGACAGACAGAGTGCGAGGCGGCGTGTCAGCCTTCCTCGGCGCGGTCCTTGCAGGCTCATTTCTCCGCGTGCCTCTCCGGGGATGTCGGACAGAAAGTGGGGGAATTCGGCGGGGCTCTTTCCGTCACTGTCGCAGAGGGGTGCTGGCGGTCCGCTGATGAACCGCTTACCGGCGCCTGACCGTGCCCCGTAAAACCCCTTAAATGAAACAAAGATCCTGGTCGAAGGCTTGCGGTGACTGCTTCGTCCGGAAAATTCCGTCGATCAGCGGACCGTCAGTGCTTTATGTGTCGTCATTGCTAATCTCGGCTCAGAGAATTCCTGACCGGTTCGCCGCGTCCCCCCTTTCGAAGGAGCCGCCGGGTGACGACGACCCAGGCACACGGAGACAGGAAAGAGCTGGCCGAGCGGGCGGGCCGGGAACTGGAGGACGCCTCCGCCCTGGAGGTCCTCACCTGGGCTGCGGAGGCCTTCGGCCCGAAGTTCTGCGTCACCTCCTCCATGGAGGACGCGGTGGTCGCCCACCTCGCCTCCCGGGTCATGCCGGGGGTCGACGTGGTGTTCCTCGACACCGGCTACCACTTCGAGGAGACCATCGGCACCCGCGACGCGGTCGAGGCGCTCATGGACGTCAACCTCCTCACGCTGCTGCCGTGCCGGACGGTCGCCGAACAGGACGCCGTGTACGGGCCGAAGCTGCACGACCGCGACCCGGACCTGTGCTGCGCCCTGCGCAAGGTCGGCCCCCTCGACGCGGGCCTCGCCGGCTACGACGCGTGGGCCACGGGCCTGCGCCGCGACGAGTCCCCCACCCGGGCGGACACGCCCGTCGTGGGCTGGGACGGGAGGCGGGGCAAGGTCAAGGTCTCGCCGATCGCCCGCTGGACGCGGGACGACGTGGACGCGTACGTGGCCGAGCACGGGGTCCTGACCAACCCGCTGCTGATGGACGGTTACACCTCCGTCGGCTGCGCCCCCTGCACCCGCCGGGTCGCCGAGGGCGAGGACGTCCGGGCCGGCCGCTGGGCCGGGCGCGGCAAGACCGAGTGCGGACTGCACGGCTGATGACCACCAGATCTACGGACACCACGGAACCTACGGAGAAGCGGATGAGCGTGACCGGCCAGGGAGCCACCGTGTGGCTGACCGGTCTGCCCAGCGCGGGCAAGACCACCATCGCCCACGCGCTGGCGGAGCGGCTGCGCGCCGAGGGCCACCGGGTGGAGGTCCTCGACGGCGACGAGATCCGCGAGTTCCTCTCCGCCGGCCTCGGCTTCGGCCGCGAGGACCGGCACACCAACGTCCAGCGGATCGGGTTCGTCGCCGAACTCCTCGCGAGCAACGGCGTGAAGGCGCTCGTCCCGGTGATCGCCCCCTTCGCCGACAGCCGCGAGGCCGTCGCGAAGCAGCACGCCGCCGAGGGCACCCCGTACCTGGAGGTCCACGTCGCGACCCCGGTAGAGGTCTGCTCCGTGCGCGACGTGAAGGGCCTGTACGCCCAGCAGGCGGCGGGCGAGATCTCCGGCCTGACCGGCGTCGACGACCCGTACGAGGCCCCGCGCGCCCCCGACCTGCGCATCGAGTCGCACACGCAGACCGTCCGTGAATCCGCCGCGGCGCTGTACGCGCTGCTCGAACAGAGGGGCCTCGCGTGACCACCGTCATCCCCATCCGCAGAGCCCCACGGGCCCTGGACCACCTGGACTCGATGGAGTCCGAGGCGGTGCACATCTTCCGCGAGGTGGCGGGCGAGTTCGAGAGACCGGTGATCCTGTTCTCCGGCGGCAAGGACTCCATCGTCATGCTGCACCTGGCGCTCAAGGCCTTCGCGCCCGCGCCGCTGCCCTTCTCGCTGCTGCACGTGGACACCGGCCACAACTTCCCCGAGGTCCTGGCCTACCGCGACCGCGCGGTCGCCCGGCACGGCCTGCGCCTGCACGTGGCCTCCGTCCAGGAGTACATCGACGCCGGCACCCTCCAGGAACGCCCCGACGGCGTCCGCAATCCCCTCCAGACCGTCCCCCTCACCGAGGCCATCCAGCGGCTGGGCTTCGACGCCGTCTTCGGCGGCGGCCGGCGCGACGAGGAGAAGGCCCGCGCCAAGGAGCGCGTCTTCTCCCTGCGCGACGAGTTCTCCCAGTGGGACCCCCGCCGCCAGCGCCCCGAGCTGTGGCAGCTCTACAACGGCCGCCACGCCCCCGGCGAGCACGTCCGCGTCTTCCCGCTCTCCAACTGGACCGAGCTGGACGTGTGGCAGTACATCGCCCGCGAGGACATCGAGCTCCCCGAGATCTACTTCGCGCACGAGCGGGACGTCTTCCAGCGGAGCGGCATGTGGCTCACGGCCGGCGAGTGGGGCGGCCCCAAGGACACCGAGCCGGTCGAGAAGCGCCTCGTGCGCTACCGCACCGTCGGTGACATGTCCTGCACCGGCGCCGTCGACTCCGACGCCGCCGACCTGGACGCCGTGATCGCCGAAATCGCCGTGTCCCGCCTCACCGAGCGGGGCGCGACCCGCGCCGACGACAAGCTGTCCGAGGCCGCGATGGAAGACCGCAAGCGCGAAGGGTACTTCTAGCCATGGACGACACGACGACGCTGCTGCGCTTCGCGACCGCCGGTTCCGTCGACGACGGCAAGTCCACCCTGGTCGGCCGCCTCCTGCACGACTCGAAGTCGGTCCTCGCCGACCAGCTGGAGGCCGTGGAGCGGGTCTCCGCCGACCGCGGCCAGGACACCCCGGACCTCGCCCTCCTCACCGACGGCCTGCGGGCCGAGCGCGAGCAGGGCATCACCATCGACGTGGCCTACCGCTACTTCGCCACCGCCCGTCGCCGGTTCATCCTGGCCGACACCCCCGGGCACGTGCAGTACACCCGGAACATGGTCACCGGCGCCTCCACCGCCGACCTCGCCGTGGTCCTCGTCGACGCCCGCAACGGCGTCATCGAGCAGACCCGCCGCCACGCCGCCGTCGCCGCCCTCCTGCGCGTCCCCCACGTCGTCCTCGCCGTCAACAAGATGGACCTCGTCGGATACGAGGAGGCCGTCTTCGCGCGCATCGCCGAGGAGTTCACCGCCTACGCCTCCGCCCTCGGCATACGCGAGATCACCGCCATCCCCGTCTCGGCCCTCGGCGGGGACAACGTGGTCGAGCCGTCGGCGAACATGGACTGGTACGGCGGCCCCACCGTGCTGGAGCACCTGGAAACCGTCCCCGTCGGCGACGCCCTCACCGCCCCCGCCCGCTTCCCCGTCCAGTACGTGATCCGCCCCCGGACCCCCGAACACCGCGACTACCGCGGCTACGCGGGCCAGATCGCCTCCGGCGTGCTGCGCGTCGGCGAGTCCGTCACCGTCCTGCCGTCGGGCAGGACCTCGGTCATCGAGGGCATCGACGCGCTCGGCGAACCGGTCGACACCGCCTGGGCCCCCCAGTCCGTCACCCTCCGCCTCGCCGACGACGTCGACGTCTCCCGCGGCGACCTCATCGCCCCCGCCGCGGCCGCCCCCGCCACCACCCAGGACGTCACCGCCACCGTCTGCCACGTCGCCGACCGGCCCCTCAAGCCCGGCCAGCGCGTCCTGCTCAAGCACACCACCCGCACCGTCAAGGCGATCGTCCGGCAGATCCCGTCCCGGCTGACCCTGGACGACCTCTCCCAGCACCCCGACCCCGGCAAGCTGTCCGCCAACGACATCGGCCGCGTCGTGCTGCGCACCGGCGAACCCCTCGCCCTCGACGCCTACGCGGACTCCCGTGCCACCGGATCCTTCCTGCTCGTCGACCCGTCCGACGGGACCACGCTCACCGCGGGCATGGCCGGCGAGGCCTTCACCGAGACCGACGAGACCGAACGGACCGTCTGACGATGTCCCCACCGCACCCACTGCACCCACTGCACCCACCGCACCCACCGCACCCACCGTGCCGCCGGGGCCCCCGCGGGGTCTACCGCCGCGCCGCCCTGCCCGTCCTCCTCCTGGCCTGCGCCGCCGCCCTCGCCTCCTGCGGCTACGGCTCCCGGCCCGACCAGGTCCCCGCCGCCGCCCAGGCCCCGGCGGGTGCGGCCGGCCCGAAGCTCTCGGCGGGCTCCGTGACCCTCGGCTACTTCCCCAACCTCACCCACGCCACCGCCCTGGTCGGCGTCCGGGAGGGGCTGATCCGGCGGGAGCTGGGCGGAACGGCCCTGAAGACCACCACCTTCAACGCGGGCCCCGCCGAGATCGAGGCCCTGAACGCGGGCTCCGTCGACATCGGCTTCATCGGCCCCTCGCCCGCCGTCAACGGCTACGTCAAGTCCGAGGGCCGCAGCCTGCGCATCGTCTCCGGCTCCGCCTCCGGCGGCGTCAAGCTCGTCGTGAACCCGGCGAAGATCAAGACCCCGGACGACCTCAAGGGCAGGAAGATCGCCACCCCGCAGCTCGGCAACACCCAGGACGTGGCCTTCCTCGACTGGATCAGGGGCCGCGGCTGGAAGGTGGACGCCGCCAGCGGCAAGGGCGACGTCTCTGTCGTCCGCACCAGCAACACCATCACCCCCGACGCCTACCGCTCCGGCGCGGTCGACGGGGCCTGGGTGCCCGAACCCACCGCCTCCAAGCTGGTCGCGGACGGCGCCACCGTCCTGCTCGACGAGGCCGACCTGTGGCCGGACAGGAAGTTCGTGATCACGAACGTGGTCGTCTCGCAGAAGTTCCTGGGGGAGCACCCGGACGTGGTCGAGGCCGTCCTGCGCGGCACCGTGAAGACCAACGAGTGGATCAACGCCCACCCCGACCGGGCCAAGGCCTCCGCCAACGCCGCCCTGGCCGCCCTCACCGGCAAGCCCCTGGAACCCGAGGTCGTCGACCGGGCCTGGCCGTCCCTCCTCGTCACCGACGACCCCCTCCCCGCCACCCTCCGCGCCCAGTCCGCGCACGCCGTCGCCGCCGGACTGCTGGAGGACCCCGACCTGCACGGCATCTACGACCTGGGGCCGCTCAACCGCGTCCTCGGCTCCCTGCACAAGCCCACGTACCCGGCCCCCGACGACCAAGGGAGGTGAGCCGCGGTGGCCACCGCACTCATCGACGCGGAGAACACCACGGCGCTCACCCGGGCCGTCCGCACCCGGCACCTCTCGAAGTCCTTCCCCGGCCCCGCCGGCCCCCAGCCGATCCTGGACGACATCAGCCTGGACGTCGCCCCCGGCGAGTTCGTCACCCTCCTCGGCGCCTCCGGCTGCGGCAAGTCCACCCTCCTCAACCTGATCGCCGGCCTGGACGCCCCCACCTCCGGGTCCGTCACCACCGGGGGCCGCCCCGCCCTGATGTTCCAGGAGCACGCCCTGTTCCCCTGGCTGACGGCCGGCAAGAACATCGAACTCGCCCTGCGGCTGCGCGGGGTGCCCAAGGCCGACCGCAAGCCCGAGGCCGAACGGCTGCTGGAGCTGGTCCGCCTCGGCGGCGCCCACGGCAAGCGCGTCCACGAGCTCTCCGGCGGCATGCGCCAGCGCGTCGCGCTCGCCCGCGCCCTCGCCCAGGACAGCCGCCTCCTGCTGATGGACGAGCCCTTCGCCGCCCTCGACGCCATCACCCGCGACGTCCTCCACGGCGAACTCACCCGCATCTGGGAAGAGACCGGCCTCTCCGTCCTCTTCGTCACCCACAACGTCCGCGAGGCCGTCCGCCTCGCCCAGCGCGTCGTCCTCCTCTCCTCCCGCCCCGGCCGGGTCGCCAAGGAATGGAACGTCGACATCCCCCAGCCGCGCCGCATCGAGGACGCGGACGTCGCGGAACTGTCCCTGGAGATCACCGAACACCTGCGAGGGGAGATCCGCCGCCATGGCCGGCACTGACACCACCTCCCGGGACCCCGGCCCCCGGGCCCCCGTCCACGAGCTGGCCGGACTGGACGCGCTCGACGCCCACCACGGCACCGGCCGGACCCCGTTGCGGCGCGTCCTGCCGGCCAAGGTGCTGCCCCCGGCGCTGGCCGTCGCCCTCGTGCTGACGCTCTGGCAGGCCCTCGCCTCGGCCCACGTCACCGACGCCTACGTGCTCCCGCCGCCCGCCGCCGTCTGGGACAGCCTCGCCCACCTGTGGTTCAAGGGAACCCTCTTCGACATCGTGTGGACCAGCGTCTGGCGCGGCCTGTCCGGGTTCCTCCTCGCCCTGGCCATCGGCACCCCGCTCGGCCTGCTCGTCGCCCGCGTCCGGCCCGTGCGGGCCGCCATCGGGCCGATCCTCTCCGGGCTGCAGTCCCTGCCCTCGGTGGCCTGGGTGCCCCCGGCGGTGCTCTGGCTGGGCCTGGACGACTCGATGATGTACGCCGTCATCCTGCTCGGCGCCACCCCCTCCATCGCGGGCGGCCTCGTCTCCGGCATCGACCAGGTCCCCCCGCTCCTGCTGCGGGCCGGCCGCTCCCTCGGCGCCACCGGGCTGCGCGGCGCCCGGTACGTGGTCATGCCGGCCGCGTTCCCCGGCTACCTGGCCGGCCTCAAACAGGGCTGGGCCTTCTCCTGGCGCTCCCTGATGGCCGCCGAGATCATCGCCAGCTCCCCCGACCTCGGCATCGGACTGGGCCAGTTGCTGGAATCGGGGCGCGAGACCTCCGACATGGCCCGGATCTTCCTGGCCATCGGCCTGATCCTGCTCGTCGGCGTCGCCGTCGAACTGCTGGTCTTCGGCCCGCTGGAACGCCGCATGCTGCGCGGCCGCGGTCTGCGGAACTGAGCCGGCGAGCGGTACGGGCCCGGGCGCGCGGCGGTCACCCCGTCAGGGCCCGGGCCTTCGCCACGGCCCCGTCGTAGCGGAGCAGCACCAGCCGGACGAGCTCCGGCGCGGCCCCCAGCACCCCGCCCAGGACGTCCGCCCCGGCCGCAGCGGCGCCCGCCGCGATCCGGTCGGGGAGCCGGCCCGGGGCCAGTACGCAGGGGGCCACCGCCACCCGCCGCACGCCCCCGGCGCGCAGCGCCCGTACGGCATCCGCGGTGGCGGGGAACAGGCCCGCGGAGGCGAAGGCGGGCCGTACGGCGGCCCAGCCGGCGCCCTGCCAGGTGCGGGCGATCCCCGCGAGCACGGCGGCCGCGTCGGGGTCGGCGGTGCCGGCGGCCGCGAGCACCACGCCGGTCGTGGCGCGCTCGTGCGGGGCGAGCCCGGCCTCGGCCAGCCGGCGTTCCAGCGCGGCCGTCAGCAGGGGGTGCGGGCCCAGTACGGGGGCCTGCCGGACGAGGAGGGGGGCCGGGGCCGCGCGCAGCGCCCCGGGCAGGTCGTGCTTGGCGTGGAAGGCGTGGCTCAGGAGCAGGGGCTGGACGACCACCCTGACCGCTCCGCCGTGCGCCATCTCCGCCAACTCCCCGGATACGGAAGGGGAGTCGAAGTCGAGGAAGGCCGTGCCCACCCGCAGTCCGGGCCTCGTCGACCGGATCCGCCGGGTGAGTGCGCGCACCGTCGCCGCGTGCCGGGGGTCGCGGCTGCCGTGCGCGACGAGCAGCAGGTGCCCGTCCATGTCCGGGCGCTCCCCTAGCTCGCGACGAGGGCCGGGACCGGCCAGTACGGCTCGTCCTGGAGCAGCATCGGGTCGTGCGTGAGGATCGCCCGCTCGTACTGGCTCAGTACGGGGGAGGGCTCGATCCCCTGGGACTCGATCATGTTGTGCCGGCACTGGCGGTAGACCGTCAGCGCGTCGAGCTGGCGGCCGCAGCGGTACAGGGCCCGCATGAGGAGCATGCAGAACTGTTCGTGGTTGGGGTGGCGCGAGTAGAGCTCGGTGAGCTCCGGGAGTATCCGCTCGTGGCCGCCGGTGCGCAGTTCGAGGTCGTAGAGCAGGATGAGCGCCGAATTTCTCGCCTCCTGATATCTGGTCGAGGCGGTCTGGCAGATGGGCCCGCCGGTCAGTCCGCCGAATACCGGGCCGCGCCAGCGCGAAAGGCCCTCGCGGAGGTCGGCGATGTCCTGGCGGAGTTCGGGAAGGCTCTCGGTTCCCGTCCGTGCGTGGACGGCGTCCACGGTGTCGAGGAAGAGGTAGGCGTCGAGCTCCCACCGCTCGAAGAGGAACAGGTAGCCGGAGGTGCTCGTCACCACGCGCGAGCCCTCCCGCTCCGGTTCGACCGCCGCCAGGGTCCTGCGGACCCGGCTGATCTGCGCCTGGAGGGCGTTCTCGACCTTGCCGGGGGGTGTGGTGCCCCAGAGTTCGAGGATGAGGGAGTCGACCGTGACGAGGGATCCGCCGGCCGCGAGCAGGGCCGCCAGGAGCGTCTGCTGCATGGCGCCGCCGAGCCGTACGGCGACCCGTTGTTTGACGATTTCCATGGAGCCTAGGACTGAGAACAGCAACACAAACATCTCCCCGCGAGATGGAAAGAGAACGGTGTCGTGTGCACTGGCGCCGGGTGATCGATTCGATTCCGGAAGCGAACTCGACATGCTCTGGAAACTTAGTGGACCGATCGGTCCCGACCGTACTTGGTAGGGCCGGAGCGTGTCAATGAAGCCCCCGGGAGCCCCCGCGCGACCGCCCCCGGACATGCGGAAAAGGCCATGCAGCACACCGGGCGCCGGATGCGGGGGATCCAATGGGGGCGCCTGAGGTGCTGCACGGCCGATCAGGGGGAGGAGGGTGCGCCGCGGTGGCGGCGCCCCCTCCGGTCGTCCGGTCAGGCGGTGGCCTTCTGCCGGTGGCGGGCGGCGCCCGCCAGGGCGACGAGGGTCACGGCCAGGGTGATGGCGGTGACGGTCCACAGGCCGGCCCGGTAGGGCGCGATCCCGCCGGTGCTGAGCGAGAAGACGGTGGCGGTGAGGGCGATGACCACGCCGTTGCCGATCTGCGCGCCGGCGTTGAACAGGCCCGAGACCAGGCCCTGCTCGTCCGGCGCGGCGGTGCCGACGGCGGCGATGTTCAGCGCCGGGTAGACGGCGGCGAAGCCGAGGCCGCCGAGCAGCTGCTGGGCGAACAGGGTGACCAGCGGGTCGACCTGACCCATCAGCAGGACCCAGCCGAGGTAGCCGATGCTCAGCAGGATTAGGCCGCCGGTGGCGACGGGCCAGGCGCCGTACCTGGTGACCAGCGCGGCGCCGTAGCGGGCGGTGCCCGCGGTCAGTACGCCGCCGAGGAGGAAGGCGAGGCCGGCCTCCAGCGGGGACCAGTGCAGCTGCTCCTGGTAGTAGAGGGTCAGGACGAACTGGAAGGAGACGTAGGCGCCGAAGAAGAGCATGGCGACCAGCGCGCGGGTCAGCTGGCCCTTGCGGAAGACGGTGAGCGGGACGAGCGGCGCCGGGTGGCGGCTCTCGACCACGGCGAACAGGGGGAAGAGGACGGCGGCGGCGATCAGCGAGCCGATGGTCTGGGCGTCGCTCCAGCCGTCGCTGGCGGCCCGGCTGAGTCCGTAGACCAGGGCCACCGCGCCGGCCGTGACCGTGACGGCGCCCAGGATGTCGAGGCTGCCGCTCTTGCCCTTCTCCTGCCGCGAGGGGACCACCGAGGCGGCAAGCAGCGCGACCAGCAGACCGGCCACGGCCGGGGCGAAGAGGACGAGCCGCCAGGAGACGCCGGCCATCAGGCCGCCGAGGATCAGGCCGAGGGAGTAACCGGCGGAGGCCACGGCGAGGAAGGTGCCCAGCGCGCGGTTGCGCGACTGCTCGTCACGGAAGGCGTCGAGCAGGATCGCCATGGCCGCGGGTGCGGTGATGCCGGCGCTGACGCCCTTGAGCAGTCGGGCCACGACCAGGACCACGCCGTTGTCGGCGAGGCCGCCGAGGATGCTGGCCACCACGAACACGGCCAGCCAGCCGATCAGCAGCTTCTTGCGGTTGTAGAGGTCGGCCAGCCGGCCGCCCAGCAGCAGGAACCCGCCGAAGCCCAGCGCGTACGCCGAGACGACCCACTGGAGGGCGGAGGTGGTCATGCCCAGGTCCGCCTGGACCAGGGGGAGGGCCGGTCCCATGCTCGCGATGTCCATCGCGTCGAGGAACTGCACCGCGCACACGACCAGGAGCAGCAGCGGCAGGCTTTTCACCATGGGGGCGGGAGGGGTCACCGCCCGTGCGAGGGGAGGGGAGGTCGGGGATGCCTCGGTCATGAGCGGACTCCGATCGGAGTGTCGTCGGAAGCGGCGAGCGGGCCAGAGCTATGCGAACAATGATGGACCGATCAGTCCTGGACTGATCGGTCCATTTCTAGCGCTCACAAACCCCGGTGTCAAACGTATGCTGGGAACCGCGGGGGAGAGGCGAAGGAGTTGAGACATGGCGCGCACACCGGCACCAGGTACGAGGCAGCGGATCCTGGACGCCTCGGCCAAACTCTTCGGTGAGCAGGGGGTCCG
Organism: Streptomyces sp. NPDC058157; assembly: GCF_042884105.1. Classification (NCBI taxonomy): domain Bacteria; kingdom Bacillati; phylum Actinomycetota; class Actinomycetes; order Kitasatosporales; family Streptomycetaceae; genus Streptomyces; species Streptomyces sp. NPDC058157. The sequence goes on along the minus strand of NZ_JBHVUQ010000046.1, from coordinate 28,119 downwards.
GGCCGTCGGCATGCAGCAGGTGATCGACGCGACCGGAGTCGGCAAGAGCCTGCTGTACCGCGAGTTCGCCAGCAAGGACGAGCTCATCGCGGCCTGGCTGCGCGAGAGCGACGCGCAGTGGTGGGAGCGGGCGGAGGAGATCACCGCCCCCCACGGCGGGGACCCGGCCCGCCAGATCCTCGCGCTGATGGAGTTCTTCCAGGACAGCGTCAGGGAACCCGACTTCCACGGCTGCATCTACTACAACACCTCCAGCGAGTTCCGCGACCCCGGGCACCCAGGCCGCCAGGAGGCGAAGCTGCACCTCAAGGGCCTGCGCAACTGGTGGCGCGACAAGGGCGCCCAGGCCGGCGCCGAGGACCCCGACGCCCTGGCCGACACCCTCATGCTGATCGTCGGCGGCACCCTGGCCAACGGCGAGGTGCTCGGCGAGGCCGGCCCCGCCCGCATGGCCCTGGCCACCACCGAGCTCGTCCTGCGCCAGTACTGCCCGAACGCCCTGGCGGCCGCCGCGATCTGACCGGCGGCGCCCCGCACGCACGGCCCCGCGGCAGGCGGCTGCCGCGGGGCCCGCGTACGTCCCCTCAGGCGCCGGTGGCACCGGTCCGCGTCGGCCGGGCGTGGCGCACCGCCACCCCGTGCTCCTCGTACCCGTCGTTGTAGACGAACGACGAGGGCATCCGGTCGTGGAACTGGTAGTCGGCCTGAATTCGACCGTCCTCGGCGAGCACGAGGATGTCCTGGCCGGACATCTCCATCTCCCCCGTGGCCGCCGTGACCATCACCCAGTTGAACCGGACGACGTCGTGGTGGCCGGTCGCGTTGTGCGAGGACCGGAACTCGTACCCCATCGGGCCGTACACCTCGTGCGTGTAGGCCAGCTGGTCCAGCAGGGCCGCGTGCCCCCGGATCGGGTCCTTGCGGTAGAAGACGTAGACGCAGTCCGGCGCGTACATCGCGTGCACCATGTCGCGCCTGCGCCGCGGGTCCTTCTCGTTCCACAACGCGACGTAGCGCGCCAGGAGTTCGTTGGGTCGGGGCAGCATGAAGGGGTACCTCCGGGTTCTTTCCAGGGACGCCGCCCGCTCAGCCGGCCGCGGCGTACCGCGGCAGCAGCTGGGCCAGGTCGGCCGTGATGGCGCGGGCGTGGGTCCGCAGGTAGAAGTGGTCCCCGGGGAAGGTCCGGCACCCCAGGAACTCCGGCGTCCGCCCGGCCCACGACCGCATGGCCTCGGGCGCGAGGAGCGGGTCCCCGCGCCCGGAGTAGGCGACGACGGGACAGCCCACGGCCGCCCCGTCGTCCGAGAAGTCCGCGCACACCGCCCCGTCCGCGCCCATCGCGCGCACCGCCGCCGCCAGCAGCTCCGGATCCTCCTCGACCTCCGGCGGCAGCCCGCCCAGCACCCGCAGCGCCCCCAGCGGACACGCCACCAGGTCGGGCGGCGCCGTGAACCCCAGCGGCGCCCACCCCGACACGGCCAGCAGCGACGGCGCCGGCAGGCCCCGCCGCTCCAGCTCCACCGTCAGCCGGTAGCCGAGCAGCGCCCCCATCGAGTGCCCGAACACCGCGTACGGGCGCTCGTCCAGCTCGTCCGACACCACCCGCGCCAGCGCCTCGGCCAGCGCGCCGAGCCGGGTGTACGGGGCCTCGCGCCGCCGCTCCTGACGGCCCGGCAGCTGTACGGCCTGGCAGGCCACCGACGCCGGCAGCTGCCCCGGCCACTCCCGGTACATCGGGGCGCCGCCCCCGCTGTGGTGCAGCAGGAACAGCCGCACCTCCGCGTCCGGATCGGCCTCGGCCGGATGCAGCCACCGCGTGGCGCCCTGGACCTCGGGCAGCGGGCCCGCGCGCACGGGCAGCCGTACCTGTGGCGACTCCACGGGCCTACGCCGCGCGGGCCGGGTCCGCGGCCGCGCCGAACCGTTCCCGCAGCACCCGGCGCAGCACCTTCCCGGTGGGATTGCGCGGCAGTTCGGCGACCAGGTCGTACCCGGTGGGGATCTTGAACCCGGCGATCCGGCCGTTCAGGAACCGCAGGAACTCCCGCGGGGCGGTCCCTGCGGCCTCCGGGCGCAGCACCACCGCGGCGCGGACGGCCTCCCCCCAGTCCGGGTGGGGGACCCCGTACACGGAGACCTCGGCCACCGCCGGATGGGCCCGCAGGGCATTCTCGACCTCCGTGGGATAGATGTTCTGACCTGCGACGATGATGGTGTCGTTGACCCGGTCGGCGAGGAACAGGTAGCCGTCCGCGTCCACGTGGCCCATGTCGCCCATCGCCAGCCACTGCCCGGACTCCCCGGACTCCCCGGCCTCTCCGGACTCCCCGGACAGCGCCTGTGCGGTCGCCTCCGGCAGCCGCCAGTAGCCGAGGAAGCGCGCCGGGCTGTGCACCACCACGCGGCCCACTTCGCCGGGCGGCAGCGGCCGGCCCTCCCCGTCCAGGATCCGCAGCGTGACCCCCGGCACCGCCCGGCCCGCCGAACCCAGCACCCGGCTGTCCGCCGTGTGGTCCTCCGGCGCCAGGACGGTCAGGAAACTGCCCGCCTCCGCCGAGGAGTAGCCCTGCGCGAGTGCGCAGCCCAGGACGTCGATGCAGGTCAGCAGCAGCTCGCGGTCGATGGGGGAGCCGCTGTAGACCACCTTGCGCAGGGAACGGAAGGTCTCGCGGGTCGTGCCCCGCTCGGCCAGCATCATCCGCAGCATCGCGGGCGCCGCCCACAGGGTGGTGATCCGGTGCCGCTCGATCAGCCGGGTCGCCTCGTCGGCGACGAACTGGCGCATCACCACCGTCGTCGCGCCCGCGTTGAAGGCGTGCATGAACCAGCCGAACCCGGCCGTGTGCAGGCCCGGGAAGCAGCTCAACCCCCGGTCCTCGGGCCGCCAGTCGATCCAGTCCACCCCGGCCGCCCGGGTGTCGGCGATGAAGGTGAAGAAGGTCCGCTGCGCCAGCACCACCCCCTTCGGCAGCCCGGTCGTCCCGCTCGTGTACAGCTGCGCCACCGGGTCGTCGAAACCGGCCGCGCCGGCCGTCGGCGGCTCGGTGTCCGGCCGGCCCGCCTTCCAGTCGAGGAACCCGCCCGCCACATGGCGGTCCGAGTCCATCTCCACCACCTCGCGCAGCCCCGGCAGCACCGGCCGCAGCTTGTCCACCAGAGGTCTGAACTCCCGCTCCACGAAGAGGAGTTCGGCCTCCGAATCACGCAGGACGTGCTCGACCTCGCCGACCGTGAGCCGCGAGTTCACCGGCACCAGCACCGCGCCGCTCTTGGCGCAGCCCAGCGCCAGGTCGTAGTAGCGCTCCGACTCCCGGCCCAGATAGCCCACCCGCGACCCGGCCGCCAGCCCCGCGGCCAGCAGCGCGTGCGCGGTGCGGTTGCTCTCCCGGTGCAGCTCCCCGTAGGTGAGCGCACGGTCCTCGCACACCACCGCGGGCTGGTCGGGCCGGGTCCGGGCGTGCAGCGCCGCGCGGGCGGCGAGGGTCCGGTCCTCCGTACGGTTGTCCATGGGTTCGTTTCCCTTGTCGGTCGTCGCTCGGACGGTTGAGGGGGCCACGGCGGCCGAGGCGTTCCGCCGTGGCCCCGGTTCGGGGGAGGGGGGCCCTCAGGCCGCCGCCACCGGGGCCGGCTCGGCCGCCAGCCGTACGGACAGCAGCTCGGCGAGCTCCTCCACCGACGGGTGGTCGAAGACCGCCGACGACAGCAGCGGGATCCGCAGCCGCGTCTGGAGCTGGTTCTTCAGCACGATCGCCGTCAGCGAGTCCACGCCGAGCTCCAGGAAGCTCGCCCGGGTGTCGACGTACTCCGGGTCGTCGACCGCCAGCAGCGCCGCGACCGTCGCGCGCACCAGCGCGACCATCGCCGTCTGCCGCTCCTCGGGCCCGGCCGCCGCCAGCGCCTCCACGTCCACCGGCGCCGCCGAAGCCGCCGCCCGCGCGGTGCGTTCGGCGGCCGCCGCCTCCACCGGGCGGTCCGGGAGCCGGGTGAAGCCCATCCCGGACAGCTCCATCACCGGCCGGCCGTCCTCCTCCAGCAGCAGCACGTCCAGCGTGAACGCCGGGTCCGTCCGCTCCGGGTCCTCGGCACGCGCGACCCGCGCCGCCGAACGCAGCAGCTCCCCGCGCGGCTTCTTGAAGGCGCGCAGCCGGCCCACGCTGGTGGCCACGTACCGCCTGCCGTCGTCGGTGAGCGCCGCCAGGCCGTGCGTGGACCCGTCCAGCAGCGGCGGGGGCAGCAGCTCCGCCCGTGAGACGTCACCGCCCGCGAGCTCGGTCACCGCGAAGTCCGGGCCGTACGAGGTCACCGAGCGGGCCCGCAGGAACTGCGGCCCGTACTCCAGCCCCGCCTCCGCGTACGCGGCCTTGACCTGCGCGCCGTCCATCACCCGCGAGGGCTCGTCGCCGTCCAGGGCCCCGGTCAGCGCCAGCAGGGTCCGGGCCGGGCCGCCGAGGCCGCTGCCCGCGTAGTCGGCCTCGGCCGCGATCGAGGCCGTCGCGTGCAGCCGCTCGGCGCCCTCGGGCTCGTCGGCGCCCCGGCTGGACACCTCCACGTCCAGCCGCCCGCCCGGCCCGGGGCGCACCCGGGTCAGCAGCAGCGTCGGCCGGTCCGACAGGAACAGCGCCTCGTGGAAGCGGACGTCCTCCACTGCCCGGGCGGTGTCGCCGTGGACCTCGTCCTGCACGGCGAGCAGCAGCTCCAGGTAGGCGGCGGCCGGGAGGAAGACCTGGCCGCCGATGGTGTGGTCGGCCAGGTACGCCGGCTGCCGGGCGCTGATCCGCGCCGCGAACTCCCGCCGCCCGTCGTGCCTTTCGCCGTCCCTTTCGCCGTTCTTTTCGCCGTCCCGTCCGCCGTCCCGCGAGGCCTCCCGCCCCAGCAGCGGATGCCCGTCGCCGGCCGCCCCGCCGCGCCCGGCGGGCCGGGCCGGGAGCCGGTACTCGCGCCGGTCGAAGGCGTAGCCGGGCAGCGGGATCCGCCGGCCGGGCCGGCCCGCGTACACCTCGCCCCAGGCGATGTTCAGCCCCGCCGCGTACGCGCCCGCCAGCGCCGCGTCCAGGGCGGCGCCGGTGGTGTCCTTCGAACGGAGGCTGCACAGCCAGCGGTGCTGCTCCTGCGGCACGGTGCGCCGGGCCAGCGAGGTCAGCGCCGAGGACGGCCCGACCTCCAGGAACACGTGCCGGCCGCGCTCGGCGATGGTGCGCACCCCGGCCGCGAACTCCACCGTCTCGTTGACGTGCCGCACCCAGTACCCGGGCGTCGCCAGCTCCCGCGGATCGGCGATCCGGCCGGTCAGGTTCGACACGATCGGCAGCTGCGGCTCCCCGAAGGAGATCCCGCGCAGCACCTCGGCCAGCGGCTCCGACACCTCGGCCATCAGCGGCGAGTGGAACGCCGCGCTCACGTGCAGCTCCGTCACCGTCCAGCCCGGCTCGCGCAGCGCCTCCACCGCCTCGGCCAGCGCGTCCGCCGCGCCCGAGACCACCACCTGCTGCGGGGCGTTGACCGCAGCCACCGCCAGCCGCGGCCACGCCGCCAGCCGCTCCCGCACCTCCTCCGCCGGCGCCGACACCGCCGCCATCCCGCCCGGCGCCGACACCGACTCGATCAGCCGGGAGCGGGCGGCGAGGAACGCGACCCCGTCGGGCAGGGTGAACAGCCCGGCCACCGTCGCCGCGACGATCTCGCCGACGCTGTGCCCGATCAGCACGCTCGGCCGCACCCCCCACGACAGCCACAGCCGCGCGAGGGCGTACTCCAGGGTGAACAGCGCCGCGTGCGTGAAGGACGTACGGGCCAGGGCCTCCTCGGCGTCTGGCACGTCCCCGAACATCACCGCGGCCACCGAGCGCCCCAGCAGCGGGGCGAACAGCGCGTCGCACTCGTCCACGCAGGCGGTGAACACGGGGAAGCGGCCGTACAGGGCCCGGCCCATGCCCACGTACTGCGAACCGGACCCGGTGAACAGGAAGGCCGTCTTGCGGAACGCGTCGGGCTTGCCGTCCCCGCGCGGCGGGGCGCTCCACCGCTCCAGGTGCCCGGCCAGCTCCCCCGTGTCCCGGACGGCGGCCGCGGCCCGGTACCGGAAGTGGGAGCGGCCCGTGGCCCGGGTGCGGCACAGGTCGGCGAGGGAGGTGTCCGGGTGCTCGGCGAGGAAGCGCGCGTACCGCTCGGCCTGGAGCCGCAGCGCCGGACGCGACTTGGCGGAGAGCGTGAACACCTGCCCGCCCCCGACGCCCTCCTCCGCCGGCTCCGGCCGCCGCGGTGCGCCGGCCCGGGCCGGGGGCTCCTCCAGCACCGCCACCGCGATGGCCCCGGCGACCCCGAACCCGTTGACCGTCGCCCGGCGCACCGGCGCCTTCCACGGCCGCACCTGCGTCGCCACCGTGATCGGGTACGTGTCCCACGGGATCCGCCCCGACAGGTTCCGCCACACGTGCGGGAAGAAGGCCCCGGCGCGCATCTGCGTGATCACCTTGATCACCGCGCCCAGCCCCGCCGCCGGCTCCATGTGCCCGATGTTGGCCTTCAGCGAGCCGATGACGAGGGGGTCCTCCCGGTCGTGCGAGGCGCCGAACACCCCGTTGACCGAACCCATCTCGATCGGATCGCCCAGCGGGGTGCCCGTCCCGTGCGCCTCCACGTACTGGATGTCGCCCGGCTCCAGCCGCGCGTTCGCCAGCGCCGCCCGCATCACGGCCTCCTGCGCCGTGCCGTTGGGCGCGCTCAGCCCCGCGCTCTCCCCGTCCTGCCCGATCGCCGTGCCGCGGACCAGCGCCAACACCCGGTCCCCGTCCGCCAGCGCGTCCGACAGCCGCTTGAGCACCAGCGCCCCGCAGCCCTCGGCGCGCGCGTAGCCGTCGGCGCTCTCGTCGAAGGTCTTGCAGTGCCCGTCCGGGGCGAGCATCTGGGCGTGCGAGAGGATCACGTACGAGCGCGGGTTGTGCAGGGTGTTCACCCCGGCGCACAGCGCGATCCCGCACTCCCGGCGCCGCAGCCCCTCCACCGCCAGGTGCAGGGCCGTCAGCGACGCCGCGCACGCCGTGTCCGTGGTCAGGCTCGGGCCGCGCCAGCCCAGGAAGTACGACAGCCGCCCCGACAGCGAGTACGCGCCGAGCCCGGTCGTCAGGCTCCCGTCGAGCTGCTCGTCGGACAGCCCCTCCAGCTCCAGCGCGAAGTCCAGCGGCGAGGCCCCCACGTAGACGCCGCCGTCACCGTGCCGAAGGCCCGCCGGATCGACACCGGCGTCCTCCAGGGCCTCCCAGACCGTCTCCATCAGCAGCCGCTGCGCGGGGTCGATGAACGGCGCGTCCTTGGGCGGGATGTTGAAGAACTGCGCGTCGAACGCGTCGATACGGTCGAGGAAACCGCCCGCGACGGCCGTGATGCCGTCCTCGGCCACCTCGGGGACCCACCGGTCGCGCGGCAGCGGCCCTATTCCGGAACGCCCCTCGCGGAGGAACGCGTCGAGATCGGGTATCGCATTGTTCCCCCCGGGCAGCCGCATTCCGATACCGACCACGGCGATCGGCTCGTGCTTTTCCGAACGGAAACGCCCGAGCTCCTCCTCCTGGCGGCGGACGGTCTCCTCCGCCGCGTCGAGCCTTTCCTGCAATTCCGGATGTCCCGGCATGGCCGCCGTCCCTCTCTCAATTCGCGTCGAAGACGTCGGCCAGCACGTCCGAGGCCAGATGGTCGGTCAGCCGCTCGACCGTGGGCTGGTTGAACAGGGCCGTACTGCCGATGCCCCGCCCCAGCCGCTCCTCCAGCCGCTGCTTGACCATGGTGAGCAGCAGGGACGTCATGCCGAGCTCGAAGAAGCTGTCCTCCAGCGGGAGCTCCTCGTCGTCGGGCATGAGCAGCGCCCGCTTGAATTCGGCGACGACGATTTCCTCGAGGACCGTCCGGCGTTCGGTCCGGGGTGAGGCCATTAATAGGTCTGTCATACCGGCCGAGTGAAGCACAGGCCGCGTGACGACCGGCTGACGTCCATCTGACGTGCGGACCCTGTCAGTTCAGCGTCAGCAATGCCGTGGGAACCTCGGAAGCGCAGTGTGGGATCCGGCCGGTGGAGGAGCGAATCATGCAGACCGAGGCAAGGGAAGAACTGCGGGCCAACGGATATTCGTTGCTGCCGGCCGACCGGCTCGTCATCGACGCCGAATTGCGGCAGCACGTGAAGGAACTGGCCGCCGAATGGGAGGGCCTGGAGACGGACCGCTACCTGAAGGGCGGCTCCCGCTTCCGCGAGCGCGCCTACGACCGCTTCTTCTTCGTACCGCGCACCGGAGAGGTCCGGCTGCGCCCCCACCGCCCCTACTTCCAGTCGATGAACGCCAACGACTACGCCGGCGGCATCGACCGCGACGTGGCCCCGCTCAGCCGCAGCACCCTGGACAACCCGCTGCTGACCCGGCTGCTGCGCGCCGACTTCGAGAACTTCCCCGTCCCGGAGGAGTCCTGGCTGGACGACCCCTGGGACGTCCAGTGCCACCAGTTCCGCATCATCAGCACCCCGGACGAGACGGGCGAACCCACCCCCGAGGGCCCGCATCGCGACGAGGTCGACTTCGGCGCGATCCACCTGATGGGCCGCTTCAACGCCGCCGGCGGGGAGTCGCAGGTCTACAGCCTGGAGCAGGACCTCGTGGCCGAGTTCTGCCTCACCGAGCAGATGGACACCATGTTCTGGGCCGACGCGCAGATCCTGCACGCCGTCCGCCCCATCCACCCCGTCGACCCGGCGAAGGCGGCGGTCCGGGACGTGCTGATCCTGGGCTACAAGCACGAGCCGGAGCTGCGCCGCGACGAGCGGAACGCCGCCTGACATGGGGACGACTTCCCAGGTCCGCCGGGTCGACCGGGTGATCATCCGTTTCGCGGGTGACTCGGGTGACGGTATGCAGCTCACGGGTGACCGTTTCACCTCGGAGACGGCGTCGTTCGGCAACGACCTCTCGACGCTGCCGAACTTCCCGGCCGAGATCCGTGCGCCTGCCGGGACCCTGCCGGGGGTGTCCTCGTTCCAGCTGCACTTCGCGGACCACGACATCCTCACCCCGGGCGACGCGCCGAACGTGCTGGTCGCGATGAACCCGGCCGCGTTGAAGGCGAACATCGCCGACGTGCCGCGCGGTGCGGAGATCATCGTGAACACGGACGAGTTCACCAAGCGGCCGATGGCCAAGGTCGGCTACGAGACCTCCCCGCTGGAGGACGGCTCCCTGGACGCCTACAACATCCACCGGGTGCCGTTGACGACGCTGACGGTGGAGGCGCTCAAGGACTTCGGTCTCACCCGGAAGGAGGCCGAGCGCAGCAAGAACATGTTCGCGCTGGGGCTGCTGTCGTGGATGTACCACCGTCCGACGGAGGGCACGGAGTCGTTCCTGCGGCAGAAGTTCGCGAAGAAGCCGCGGATCGCGGAGGCGAACATCGTCGCGTTCCGGGCGGGCTGGAACTTCGGGGAGACCACGGAGGACTTCGCGGTCTCCTACGAGGTCGCGCCGGCGACGAAGGCGTTCCCGACGGGGACCTACCGCAACATCTCCGGGAACCTGGCCCTGTCCTACGGGCTGATCGCGGCGGCCCGGCAGGCGGACCTGCCGCTCTACCTGGGCTCGTATCCGATCACCCCGGCCTCGGACATCCTGCACGAGCTGTCGAAGCACAAGAACTTCGGGGTGCGGACCTTCCAGGCCGAGGACGAGATCGCCGGGATCGGCGCGGCGCTGGGTGCCGCGTTCGGCGGGGCGCTGGGCGTGACCACCACCTCCGGCCCCGGCGTGGCCCTGAAGTCCGAGACCATCGGTCTGGCGGTGTCGCTGGAGCTTCCGCTGCTGATCGTGGACATCCAGCGCGGCGGCCCGTCCACGGGCCTGCCGACCAAGACCGAGCAGGCGGACCTCCTCCAGGCCATGTACGGCCGCAACGGCGAGGCCCCCGTCCCGATCGTCGCCCCGCGCACCCCGGCGGACTGCTTCGACGCCGCGCTCGACGCGGCCCGGATCGCCCTGACCTACCGCACACCGGTCTTCCTGCTCTCCGACGGCTACCTCGCCAACGGCTCCGAACCCTGGCGCATCCCGGACGTGGCCGACCTGCCGGACCTCAGCGTCCAGTTCGCGACCGCCCCCAACCACGAGCTCGCGGACGGCACGGAGGTCTTCTGGCCGTACAAGCGCGACCCGCAGACCCTGGCCCGCCCCTGGGCCGTCCCCGGCACCCCGGGCCTGGAACACCGCATCGGCGGGATCGAGAAGCAGGACGGCACGGGCAACATCTCCTACGACCCCGCCAACCACGACTTCATGGTCCGCACCCGCCAGGCCAAGATCGACGGCATCCAGGTCCCCGACCTCGACGTCGACGACCCCCACGACGCCCGCACACTCGTCCTGGGCTGGGGCTCCACCTACGGGCCGATCACCGCCGCCGTACGCCGGCTGCGCGCCACCGGGACCCCCGTGGCACAGGCCCACCTGCGCCACCTCAACCCCTTCCCGAGGAATCTGGGGGAGGTCCTCAAGCGTTACGACAAGGTAGTGGTGCCGGAGATGAACCTCGGGCAGCTGGCCACCCTGATCCGGGCGAAGTACTTGGTCGACGCCCAGTCGTACAACCAGGTCAACGGAATGCCGTTCAAGGCGGAGCAGCTCGCGACGGTCCTCAAGGAGGCCATCAATGACTGAGGTGACCGACGCCCCGACCCTGCTGTCGCTGGTGCCCAAGGCCGAGGCCAAGCAGTCGATGAAGGACTTCAAGTCGGACCAGGAGGTCCGCTGGTGTCCGGGCTGCGGTGACTACGCCGTCCTCGCCGCCGTCCAGGGCTTCATGCCCGAACTCGGCCTCGCCCGCGAGAACATCGTCTTCGTCTCCGGCATCGGCTGCTCCTCCCGCTTCCCGTACTACATGAACACCTACGGGATGCACTCCATCCACGGCCGCGCACCCGCCATCGCCACCGGCCTCGCCACCTCCCGCCGCGACCTCTCCGTCTGGGTCGTCACCGGCGACGGCGACGCCCTCTCCATCGGCGGCAACCACCTCATCCACGCCCTCCGCCGCAACGTCAACCTCAAGATCCTCCTCTTCAACAACCGGATCTACGGCCTCACCAAAGGCCAGTACTCCCCCACCTCCGAACTCGGCAAGATCACCAAATCGACGCCGATGGGCTCCCTCGACGCCCCCTTCAACCCGGTCTCCCTCGCCCTCGGCGCCGAGGCCTCCTTCGTCGCGCGGACCGTCGACTCCGACCGCAAACACCTCACCGAGGTCCTGCGCCAGGCCGCCGACCACCCCGGAACCGCCCTCGTCGAGATCTACCAGAACTGCAACATCTTCAACGACGGCGCCTTCGACGCCCTCAAGGACAAAGACCAGGCCGAAGAAGCCGTCATCCGCCTCGAACACGGCCACCTCATCCGCTTCGGCACCGACCTCACCAAGGGCGTCGTCCGCAACGAACGCACCGGAGACCTGGAGGTCGTGGAGGTGACCGCGGAGAACGAGGCACGGATCCTCGTCCACGACGCCCACGCCGCCACCCCCACCACGGCCTTCGCCCTCTCCCGCCTCGCCGACCCCGACACCCTCCACCACACCCCCATCGGGGTCTTCCGCAGCGCCGACCGCCCCGTCTACGACACCCTCATGGCCGACCAGCTCGACACCGCCGTCGAGCGCTACGGCAAGGCCGACCTAGGAGCCCTCCTCACCGGGCCCGACACCTGGACCGTCGCCGGCTGAGGAAGACGACCGGGCGGCCAGCGTGCGCAGTGCGGCCTCGGACGGCGAGCCCGGCTCGGCGGTGTAGGCGATCAGGCTGATGTCCGGGTCGGCCGCCGACCGGAAGCTCTCGAAGGTGAGGCTGAGCTCGCCGACGGCCGGATGCCACATGACGTACTCGCCGGTGATCCGGTCGGCCACCTCCCGCTGTGCCCACAGCGCACGGAACTCGGGGCTGTGGGCGTCCAGTTCGGCGATCAGCGCGGCGAAGGCCGGGTCGTCCGGGTGCCGTCCGTGGTCGCGGCGCAGGTAGGCGACCGCGTTGCGGGCCTTGGCCTCCCAGTTCACGTAGCGGGCGCGTACGTCCGCGTCGAGGAAGGCCAGCCACGCCGTGTTCCGGTGCTCCGGCGCCACGGTGGTGAGGGAGGGGCCGAGGAGCTCGGCGTAGAGCCGGTTCCAGGCCAGCAGGTCGGTGCGCCGCCCGACCAGGTAGGCGGGGACGCCGGACATGGCGTCGAGCAGCCGCAGCTGCCCGGCGCTCGGCGTCTGCGCGGCCGGCCCCGCCGAGGCCCGGCGGCCCACCGCGCGGGCCAGGTCGTGCAGGTGCGCGCGCTCGGGCTCCGACAGGCGCAGGGCGTCGGCCACCGCGTCGACGACCCCGTCGGAGACCTTCTGGTTGCGGCCCTGCTCGAACCGTACGTAGTAGTCGACGCTCACCCCGGCCAGCTGCGCCAGCTCCTCCCGCCGCAGCCCCGGCACCCGCCGCCGCTCGCCGTACCCGGCCCCCAGCCGGGTCTCCTCGGGCTTGACACGGGCCCGCCGGGAGCGGAGGTACGCACTGAGTTCGGCCTTGGCGTTCATCGGCCCATCCTAGGAAGGCGAACCGGTTGGCGCGGAGGGCCCCCGGCTGGCGAAACTGCACGGGTGAACCACCCCATGGCGCACCCTCTGCCGGTACCGGACCCGCGTGCCCGCTACGTCGCTCCCGACCACGCGGGCATGGACGACCTGGTGGCGGGCCTGGTCGTGCCCCGTGACGCGTCGATGTACGTCATGGGCGCGGAGCTGATCCTCCTGGACGCGGACACCGCAGGCCTCGTCCTGGCGGAGCTGAACGGCGGACTCGACGACCGTGGCGTCGCCACGCTCTGGTCGTGCATCGCCGACTTCGACAAGGTGATCCCGCTGATCAACTCGGAGTACTGCGCCTCCTACTTCGCGAGACTGCGGACGACGGCCCGGCTCGCAGCAGCCCGCTACACACCCGCCGCCGACGCCTGATCGAGGGCAGGGCATCCCCCGTAGAGGAACGGTTCGATTTCCCCGCCCTCGCTGTCGCAGAGGTGGAAGCAGTGGCCGCCGGCCCACACCGTGAGCCAGTCAGGGCCGTGGCCGACCTGGAACGGCTCGCCCGCATGCTGTGACCCGCACCAACGATCGTCTCCCGAAGGGCAATCGCAATGGGTGACGACGACGCACGCCTCGGCCGGCGGGAGGAGATGGACGTCACCCCACGGCTCCAGCATCACCTGCAGCGGCTGATCGCCGTCATTGCGGAACGTCGTCCGAGCCGTCTTCCCCGTGTACATGTCCCTCCCCCTCGTCACGTCGCCCCTTCCGGCGCGCACACGGCAGGATCCTCACACGCAGGGGGTACGCGCTCTGAGAGGGGGTACTGCGAGTCCCCCGGTCCGCCGGTCCCCCGGGAGGTCTCCGCCCTGGGTATCCGGCCGTCGCGGCGGAAGGATCTCCCTCGTCACCGGAACAACGGGATCGACCGCCTGAGGAGGCAACCGTCATGACCCTGACCGTCATCGCCGCGTTCGAGGCCAAGCCCGGCCGCGAGGACGACCTGCGCACCGCCCTCGAAGCCATGATCGAGCCGTCCGTCGCGGAGGAGGGCTGCCTGGCCTACGACCCGTACGTCGACCCGAACCGGCCGGAGCGGATGGTGATCGTCGAGGAGTGGGCCGGGCCGGAGGCCCTGGAGTTCCACTTCACCACCCCGCACTTCCGCCACGTGGCAGCCCTCTTCGACGACCTGCTCGCCCACCCCGTCTCCATCCGCTACCTGACCCCCACGGCCCCGGTGTCCCTCCCGACCCCGTGACCCGGCGTCACCCGCCGGTCAGGGCCTCCAGGAGGCGGGTGGCGAAGGCCGTCGGGTGTTCGGTGCAGCCGACGTGGCCGCCCGGGAACTCCTTGAAGGGGGCGCCCGTCAGGTGCGACAGGCGGGTTGCCGGGCCGTACAGGGCGGGGATGGCGCGGGAGTCCTCGCCGGCCGCCAGGACGAGCCGGTCGGCGTGGGCGCGCAAGGCCGGTACGTCGGGGGTGTCGGACGTGAACGGGACCAGGACGTGTTCCAGGAAGAACGGCTGGTTGGCGTACATGCGCGGGGCCATCTCCAGGATCTCCGGAGGGAGTTGGGCCGGCTCCTCGCGCTCGGGGGATCCGCCGCCCAGGCCCTGGGCGAGGTGGGCCATCGCCGCGGCCGGGCCCTGTGTACGGGTCAGCTCGCGGACCTCGGCGTAGAGCGTCCGGTACGGGGCCGGGTCCTCCAGTACCTCCACCAGCGGCGGTTCGTGCGCCACCACCCGGCGGACCCGCTCCGGGTGGCGGGCCAGGAGCCCGAGGGCGGCGACGGCGCCCGCGCTGCAGCCGAGGACGTCCGCCGGCTCGTCCGGGGAGACCAGGTCCAGGACGTGTCGGGCGTCGTCGGCCCAGTCCGCCACCCGCTGGTCGGCGGCCGGGCCGTCGAGGGTGCTGCGGGACTGGCCCCGGGGGTCGTACGAGACCACGGTGCGTCCGGCGGCGGCCAGGGTCGGGGCCATGCCCGCGTACAGGCCCGCGTCCGCCCCGCCGCCGGGGATGAGGAGCAGGACGGGGCCGGTGCCGCGCCGCTCGAGGTACAGGGTGGCTCCGGGGACGCCGAGCGTTCCGGTGGTGGGTGTGGGTGTGGGCGTGGGTGTCATCGGGGGTCCCCCTCGGTGTGCGGTGGCCAGTTCTGCAGGGCCACGTGGAGTGCGTCGAGGCCGCGGGCCCAGGACGTCCGGACCTCGCGGGAGTGGCCGAAGGCCCCGCTCAGCTCCAGGTGGACGTAGCCGTGGAAGGTGGCGCGCAGCAGCCGGGCCGCGTCCGTCAGGTCCGGGTCCTCCAGCCCGTAGCCGCGCAGCATCCCGTAGGTCAGCTCCACGCTGCGCAGCAGCCCGGCCGAGCCGGCCACCTCCTCCGGTTCGAACCGCATCTGCGAGGCGGCGTAACGGCCCGGGCGCTCCAGGGCGTAGTCCCGGTAGGCGTCGGCGAACGCGACCAGCGCGTCCTTGCCCGACCGCCCGGCGACGGCGACCGCGATCCGCGCGGTCACCTCCTCGCCCGCCAGCAGTGCCACCCGCACCCGCAGTTCCCGCAGGTTGCGCACGTGCGAGTACAGGCTCGCGTCCTTGACGCCGAACCGCCGGGCGAGCGCGGACAGCGACACCTTCTCGATCCCGGCCTCGTCCGCCATCTCGGCGGCCGCCTCCGTGAGCCGTGCGGCGCTGAGTCCTGCGCGCACCATGCGGTGCCTCCTCATGTGGCTGGTCTGTCTAGGTGAAAACCTAGGGGGTCTAGGTTTCCGTGTCCAGTCGTTTTCGGTCGAGGGGGGGAAGGAGGGGCGGTCAGCGGGTGGCCGGTTCGGCGGCGTAGTCGCGCAGGGTGATGTTCTCTGCGGCCCTGCGGGCGATCTTCGCGGCCATCTCCTTGCCCGGCAGGTACGGCATGACCTTGTAGTAGCGGTTGAGGAGGCCCGCGAGCAGCCGGCTCCCGGGGACCATCAGCTTCGCCACCCCGTCGCCCATCTTCCGGCAGCCCTCCGCGTACCCCCGCATCTCCCGCTCGTAGCGGGTGAAGGCGGTGCGGTGGTCGCCGCGTGCGGCGGCGAGCTCCCCCGCGAGGACGTACGCGCCGACCAGCGCGAGCCCCGAGCCCATGCCCGACAGGGACGACGGGCTGTACGCGGCGTCGCCGAGCAGGACCACCCGGCCGCGCGACCAGCCGTCCATGCACACCTGGCCGACGGAGTCGAAGTGGAAGTCCGGGGCGTGGCGCATCTGTTCCAGCAGGTGGTCGCTCTGCCAGCCGTTGCCCGCGAACCGCTCGGTGAGCAGCTCCTGCTGGCCCGCCACGTCGTGGCGGTCGAGGTCCAGCCGCGGCGAGGCGAAGTAGAAGACGGCCTTGGCCTCCGTGTTCCCGCGGGCGCTGTACACGGCCACCAGCCGGCCGGCGGTGCGGTAGGCGTGGCCGGTGCGGTCGAGGCCGAGGTGGTTGGCGGTGGTGAAGACCGCGCAGTGGACGCCGAGGTGCCTGACGAACCGCTCCTCGGGCCCGAAGACCAGGCCGCGGGTGTGCGAGTGCAGGCCGTCGGCCCCGACCACGAGGTCGAAGCGCCGGGGCGCGCCGCGCTCGAAGGTGACGTGGACCCCGTCGGCGTCCTCGGTGAGGGAGGTGACGGAGTCCCCGAAGACGTACTCGGTGTGCTCCTTCGTCGCGTCGTGCAGGATCCGGGCCAGGTCGCCCCGGAGCACCTCCAGGTCCCCGGCGAACAGGTCGGCGGGCAGCTTCGCCCGCGGCCGGCCCGCGCTGTCGACGTAGGACATGGAGCCGGTGCCGGTGCGGGCGGCCCGGAGCTCGTCCAGGATGCCCATGCGGCGCAGCACCGTCAGGTGGGCCTCGCCCCGGAAGTCGACGGCGTAGCCGCCCTCGCGCAGGGCGGGGGCCCGCTCGACGACGGTGGGGACGAAGCCGTGGCGGTGGAGCCAGAAGGCGAGCGCGGGCCCGGCCACGGACGCGCCCGAGATCAGGACGGTCCGGGCGGGGCGGGCGGGGTGCGCGGGGCGGGCGGAGGCGGTGTGCGGGGTCGTGTTCTCCATGGCCGCAGCGTGCTCCGGGGCGCTCACCGGGCGGTCACCGGCGGCTCACCGCCGGGGGAGGGGGAGCGCGGCATACGTCCGTTCTGGTCCTGGTGCCACCCGTGTGCCATAGTGGCGCCATGGATCTGAGGCCGTACGTAGAGAACCTCCGGCACGAGCTCGCCGTCGCCGCCGACGCGGGCGGGGACGAGGCCCGGGCCCTGGCCGGACGGCTCACCGCCCCGCTGGAGTCGGCCACCCGGCTCACGCTCCTGAACGCCCTGTCCGACGCGATGGACGAGGTCACGCGGGACCTGGCGCCGGGATCGGTCTCCGTACGGCTGCGGGGCCTGGACCCCGAGTTCGTCGTGAGCCTCCCGGAGACCGAGCCCGGCTACGAGGAGCGCCCCTCCGCCCCGGCCGCACCGCCGGCCCCCGTCCTGACCGAGGGCGAGGACGGCGGGACGGCACGGATCAACCTCCGCCTCCCCGCCCACCTCAAGGCCCGAGCCGAGGAAGCCGCGGCCCGCGAGGGCGTCTCCGTCAACTCCTGGGTGGTCCGCACCCTGTCGGCGGCCCTGTCCGACGCCGCCGCCGAGCAGCCCGCCGGGCTGCGCCGCACCCGCGCCGGCCAGAGCTTCACCGGCTGGGTGCGCTGACCCCCGCCCGAGCCCCCGTCACCCCGCACCCCCCGCCCGCCCGACCGGCGGGAACCCGTACCACGCCATGAGGATCGGACCCCCATGCTTACCTTCGAGACCCCCGCACCGCTCGCCGTGTCCGTCGAGATCGAGGTGGGCTCCGTCCGCCTCACGGCGGGCGAGCGGACGGACACCGTCGTCGAGGTGCTCCCCGCCGACCCCGGCGACCCGGAGGACGAGCGCGCGGCCCGGGAGAGCCGGGTCGACCACGCCGACGGCACGCTCACGGTGCGCGGTGCCCGCAAGCGCCTCCCGTTCGGCCGGATCGGCTCCGTCGAGGTGTGCGTCGAGCTGCCGGCCGGCTCGCGCGTCCGGGCCTCCACGGGCGTCGGCCCCCTCGTCCTGGAAGGGGCCTTCGGGGAGTGCGTCCTGAAGTCCGGCGCCGGGGACATCCGGGTGGAAGGGGCCGGCCCGGTCGTGCTGCGCACCGGACACGGCGACGTCCGCCTGGACCGCTGCGCCGGCGACGCCGAGGTCCACGGCGGCGGCCGGATCCGCATCGGCCGGGTCGACGGCGCGGCGACCGTCAAGAACGTCAACGGGGACACGGAGATCGGCGAGGTCACCGGGGACGTACGGGCCAACAGCTCCAACGGCTCCATCACCGTCGACCGGGCGCACGGCTCCGTCGAGGCCAGGTCCGCGAACGGCGCCATCCGCGTCGGCGAGGTGGCCCGCGGCCGGGCCGACCTCCAGACCGCCGTCGGCCGGATCGACGTCGGCATCCGGGGCTCCGTCGCCGCCTGGCTCGACGTCACCTCCCGGCTGGGCAAGGTGCACAACTCCCTCGGCCCCTCCGCGGGCCCCGAGGGCTCGGAAGGCGTCGTGGAGGTACGGGCCCGTACCGGCATGGGCGACATCGTGATCACCCGGGCTGCCTAGGGACCCCGCCGCGGGGCCGGCTTGCGAGGGGTGTCCCGATTCCGTCGCCAGGTTGCTCAGATCGCCGTCAAGTCCGTCTCAACCCCCGCTGGCGGACGCCCCCGCGTGCCTAGTCTGGCCAGCCGGAAGGCCATGACGTGACGTGCCGGGTGGCCGGCCGGTCGAGCCTCAGGGGGATGATGCGAGATGTCGGGCGTCCGCACACAAGGAGAACTGACCGCCCGGGCGCACCGCGTTCCCGGGACCCGCAGGGTGACCCTCAGCCAGCTGCCCTGCCTGGAGGCGCTGACCAAGTCGGGCATGACCTTCTCGCCGGCCATGCCGCAACGGGCCTGGGAGGAGATCGGCAGCCAGCTGCGGGACCTGGCCAGCTCCTCCGCCTGGTGGATGGGCGACTGGCTGCTGTTCGGGGAGAACGCCTACAGCGGCCGCTACCGCGAGGCGGTCGGCCGGACCGGGCTCGACTACCAGACCCTGCGCAACTACGCCTGGGTGGCCCGCCGGTTCGAGCAGGACCGGCGCCGCGACGCGCTCAGCTTCGCCCACCACGCGGAGGTGGCCCGGCTGGCCCGGCCCGAACAGGATTACTGGCTGCGGCGCGCCGAGGAACAGCGCTGGTCGCGCAACGAGCTCCGGCGGCAGCTCCGGGCCGGCCTCGCGGAACAGAACGGCGCGGACGCGGCGGAGCCGGCGGGCGAGGAGGCGACCCTGCGGATCGCCCTGCCCAAGTCGGACCTCGACCGGCTCCTGGAAACGGCGGCCGCGTGCGGGCTGAGCCTGAACGACTGGGCGGCCCACGTCCTGCAGTCCGCCGTCGTCGGCGCCGCCACTCCCGCTCCGACACCCACCCCCTAGCGCCCCGCCGGGACCCGGTTGTCCAGGGTGAGGGCGGTGCAGCGGACCCCGCCGCCGCCCTTGCGGAGCTGCGCCGTGTCGAGTTCCACCACCGTGGCGCCCCGTTCGCGCAGGGTCGCGGCGAGCCGGGGCGCGCCGGTGGTCATCGTCACCGTCCGGCCGTCGCTGATCAGGTTGAGGGCGAAGGCCCGGGCCTCCTCGGTGCCCACCTCGATGAGTTCGAGCCCGAGGGAACGCAGCACGCCGACGCTCTCCGGCTCCAGCGCGCCCGGGTGGTAGGCGAGCGTGCCCTCGTCGATCACGGCCACGGCCAGGTCCAGGTCGTACCACTCCTCCCCGGCCGTGCGCAGCGGCACCACCTGGTGCCCGGTCAGGTCCGCCAGGACGTCGTGCATCCGGCGGTCCGTGCGCTGGCCGTGGCCCGCCAGCAGCAGGTCCCCGCAGGCCAGGGTGTCGCCCTGGCCGCTGAAGGAGTACGGGGCGTCGTACACGTCGATGCCGTTCTCCTTCAGCCACGACCGGAAGTACGGGATCTCGGCGGCGCGGGCCGCCGGCGGGTCGCCCAGCACGGCGCGGTCGCCGCACACCCAGGCCCCGTTGGCCGTGTACACCATGTCGGGGCACTCCGGCGCGGCCGGCATCCGGTGGACCGTGCGGCCGGCCGCGAGGTGGGCGGCGGCGATCGCGTCGTGCTCGGAGACGGCGGCCCGGGCGTCGGGCTGGACGCTCGTGTCCATGTACGGGTTGATGACGTAGTCGATGCGGAAGTGGGTGGCATCGGACATCAGCAGTTCGGTGTTCATCCATGGGCTCCAGGGGCGGGGTTGAGGGGCCTGGGGTGACGGGGCTGGTCCGGACGGTGGCAGACCCGGGCGGACCCGAGCGGAACGGGAGGCGACCACCGGGTTGTCTCCGCCCGGCCCGGACGCGTCGGCCGGCGCCGGCGGGGCGTGGACGCGGCTCCACGGCCCGGTCCGGCCCACGCGGGACGAGGTGGAGCGCCCGCCGGCGGCGGTCCGGAAGCGGCCGGGGGCGGGCGCCGTCGCGTTCGAGCATGGCAAGCCCGCCCTCCTTCGGGCAATGCCCCCGCCCCCCACCCACCCCCACTGTCCCGCCGGCGGGACGCGCCCTCCCCGCCCGGCCCCCGCCCCGAAGGCCCGGTCAGCCGAGCGGCAGGCCCAGGAACTTCGCCGGAGCCAGGTCGAGGAACCTCGACGTCGCGGTGGCGAGGCTCGCTGCCTCGGGGCCGTCGGGGGCGGTCGCCAGGCTGCGGAACGTCAGTTCCAGGGCGCGGTCGCCGTCGCGGACCAGGAGCGTGGTGATCCGGGCCTGCCCGCCGGGCGGCCCGGCGGGCATCGTGCGCATCAAGGCCTCGTCGCCGGACCTCCGCTCGGCCTCGACTGCCCGTCAGGGGGCGTGGGCGGTCAGCACGGCTACGACCTCCTCGGGCAGGCCCAGGAGGCGGAGTGCCTCCGGGGAGGTGCCGCCCACGACGGACGCCGCCGACGCGGCGGCCTCCGCGTAGCGGGCGCGGGCCGCCGGGTGGTCCCCGGACGACTCCGCCACCCGGCCCAGCCCCGCGAGGGCCCGTACGCGGCTGCCCGCGCTCTTGACCCAGTGCGGGTCGATCCGCTCCAGGGCCTCCGTGTACAGGCGTCCGGCCCGCGCCGGGTCCCCGTCCCGCAGGGCCAGGTCCCCGAGTCCGCGCAGGGCGGCCGCCAGCGCCGCGGAGCCACCGGCCCGGCGGGCGAGGGCGGCGGCCCGGGCGTAGTCGGCGGCGGCCGCCGCCGGATCCCCGGCCACGAGCTGGTCGGCCCGGTTGACCAGCAGGTCGGCGCTGTCCTCCAGGGCGCCCAGCCGCTCGGTCAGCGCCAGCGCCTCGTCGGTCAGCGCCACCGCCCCGGCCCGGTCCCCGCGCGCCCCCGCCATACCGGCGAGCGCGTCCAGGACCAGCGCGGTGCCCCAGCCGTCACCGGCCGCCCGGAACCCCTCGGCGGCCTCGGCGAAGGCCCGCTCGGCGGCGGCCGGGTCACCCGCTCCGAGGGGCCCGAACCCGGACACGTACGCGGCGACCGCCCGCACCCACGGCTCGGGGTGCCCGCGCTGCGCCGACACCAGGGCGAACGCGTCCAGCGGATCGGCCTCGACCGCGTTGCGCAACATCCACACCAACAGCACCACCGGGTACCGCCCCCGGCCCGCGCCGCCCGCGCCGCCCGCGCTGCCTGCGCCGCCGTCGGTCGTGCTGCCCTGGGTCGTGCCGCCCGCGCTGCCTGCGCCGGTCGTGCTGTCCGCGCTGCCGTCGGTTGTGCCGCCCTCGGTCGTGCCGGCCGTACCGCCAGCATTGCCCGCGCTGCCCCTGGCCGTGCCGCCGTCGGTCGTGCTGGCCTGGGTCGTGCCGCCCGCGCTGCCCATGCTGCCTGCGCCGGTCGTGCCGTCCGTGCTGCCCGCGCTGCCGTCGGTTGTGCTGCCCCCGGTCGTGCCGGCCGTACCGCCCGCGTTGCCCGCGTTGCCTCTGGCCGTGCCGCCGTCGGTCGTGCCGGCCGCGCTGCCCGCGTTGCCGGTGCTGCCCCTGGCCGTGCCGCCCGCCCCCAGGCAGCGCGTGCCCGTGGCGCCAGTGCCGCCCGGGCTGTTCGTGGCCGCGCTGCCCGTGCTGGCCGTGCCGCCGTCAGTCGGCCTGCCCTGGGACGTGCCGGCCCCGCTCGTGCCGGCCGTGCCCGCCGCCCCCGTGCGGCGCGTGCCCGCGCTGGCCGTGCCGCCGGCGGTCGTGCTGCCCTCGGTCGTGCCGGCCCCGGCCGTGCCGCCCGTGCCGCCCGCGCCGCCGTCCGTCGTGCCGCCCGACCCCGTGCGGCTCGTGCCCGTGCTGGCGTCGGTCGTGGCGTACGGGCCGCTCGCGCCCGGGGCGGCGTCGGCCGTGCCGTGCCTGCTGGTACCGGCGTCAGCCGTACCGGCATCGGCCGGGTGGCCCCCGACCGCGCCGTGGCCACCCGCGCCCTCCCGCGACCAGGCGGTGGCCAGGAGGTGTCCGGCGCGGGTCCGGTGGCGGCGCCATGGTGCGAGGCCGCCCGGGCCCGCCGCCGCCAGCAGCACGCACGCCGCGAACTCCTCGCCCAGCCCGGCCGGGGGAGCGTCCCCGACGGCGTCGAGCACGGCCGCGGCCCGCGCCGCGACCGACCCGGACACCCCGCGGATCCACAGGTACCCCGAGGCCGCCGCGAGCAGTTCCAGCGCCGTCTCCCAGCGGCCCTCCCCGGCCGCCCAGGCGAGTGCCGCCTCCAGGTCGCCGTGCCCGGCCGCCAGCCGCTCCAGCCACTCCGGCTGCCCGGGCCCCCGCAGCCGCGGCTCGGCGGTGCGGGCCAGCTCCAGCACGTACCGGGCGTGCGCGGCCCCCGTGGCCGAGGCCTCGCCCGCCTCCCGGAGCCGCTCGGCGCCGTACGCGCGGACCGTCTCCAGCATCCGCAGCCGCCCGCCACCCGCCAGTTCCAGCAGGGACTTGTCCACCAGGGATTCCAGCACCTCGGGCTCCGGGCCCGCGCCGCCCGCCCCGCACACCTCCAGCGCCGCCCGGGCCGTCGCCCCCGCCGGGAACACCGTGAACCGCCGCGCCGCCCGCTGCTCCGGCGCGGACAGCAGGTCCCAGCTCCAGGCGACCACCGCGCGCAGCGTGCGGTGCCGTTCGGCGGCGCCCCGGTTGCCCCGCGCGGCGGCCATCCCGAGCCGGTCGTCGAGCCGCTGCGCCAGGTCCTCCACGTCCATCGTGCGCAGCCGGGCCGCCGCCAGCTCGATGGCCAGCGGCAGGCGGTCGAGCGCCGCGCAGATCCGCTCCACCGGCTCCGGGGCCGCCGTGAACCCGCGCCGCACGGCCGAGGCGCGCTCGGTGAACAGCCGTACGGCCGCCGCCTCGTCGAGCGGCCGCACCTGCCACAGGTGCTCCCCGGTGACGGCGAGGGGCTCCCGGCTGGTGGCCAGGATCCGCAGCCGGGGGCAGCGGGCCAGCAGCCGTCCCGCCAGCGCGGCGGCCTCCTCGACCAGGTGCTCGCAGTTGTCCAGGACCAGCAGCAGCGTCCGGTCCGCCAGGGCCGTGGCCAGCCGCTCCAGGGGCCCCTGCCCGCCGCCGTCCAGCCGGAGCCCGTTCTCGCGCAGCCCGAGCGCCGCCAGCACCGCCGCCGGCAGGCCGGCGCCCTCGCGCAGCGGGGCCAGCTCCACGAAGCACACGTCGTCGGCGGCGGCCCCCGCCGCCTCCACCGACAGCCGGGTCTTGCCCACCCCGCCCGGCCCCACCAGCGTCACCAGCCGGGCCGCCCGCAGCAGTCCCGCCACCTCGGCGACCTCGTCGGAGCGGCCCACGAACGAGGTCAGCTGGGCGGGCGGCCGGGCCTGCGCGGGGGAGGGGTCGAAGTCGAGCAACTCCCGGTGCAGGGCGACCAGTTCGGCCGACGGGTCGCTGCCGAGCTCGTCGGCGAGCCGGCCGCGGGTCTCCTCGTACGCGGCCAGCGCCTGCGCCTGGCCGCCCTCCGCGGACAGGGCCCGGATCAGCAGGGCGGCGAGGCGCTCGCGCAGCGGGTGGCGGGCGGTCAGCTCCCGCAGCTCCGCCACGGCCTCCCGGTGGCCGCCGAGCCGCAGCTCGGCCTCGATCCGGTCCTCGACCGCCCCGAGCCGCAGCTCCTCCAGCCGGGCCGAGACCGTCCGGGCGGTGTCGCCCTCCGTCAGGTGGGTCAGGTGCGCCAGGTCGGCGAGGGCCGGGCCGCGCCACAACTCCAGTGCCCCGCGCAGGAGTTTCACCGCGCGTACGGGATCCTCGGCGGCCAGTGCGGCCCGCCCCTCGCGGGCGAGCCGCTCGAACCGGCCCGCGTCCACGTCCTCCGGGTCCACGGCGGCCCGGTAGCCCGCCCCGGCCCGCTCGATCACGGCCGGCCCGAGCGCCGCGCGCAGCCGGGACACCTGGGACTGCAGGGCGTGCGCCGACACCGCGCCGTCGGGGGCCAGCTCGTCCGCCAGCCGCTCGGCGGCCACCACCTCCCGGGGGCGCACCAGCAGCAGGGTCAGCAGGGCGCGCCGGGCGGGTCCGCCGAGGGGTATGCCGGTGCCGTCGTCGCGCCGGGCCAGAGTCTCGCCGAGGATGGAGAACCGCATGCCGGTGATTATCCACGGGAGTTGATCAACGGACTGTCCGCCCGGCGGTCCGCCCGATGCCCTGCCCGGTGGTCCGTCCGGTGACCGGTCCGGTGGCCGGCCGGGTGAGCCTCCGGCGTCCCGCCCGGTGGCCGGCTGCCGGGCGGCAGGGGCCGTCCGACGGTCCGTCCGGCGGTCCGTCCGGCAGCCCCGGCGGCCCCTCCCGCGCCCCGGCCGCCGCTCAGGCCAGGGGGCCGAGCCAGGTGCCCCCGGACACGTCGACCGTCTGCCCGGTCACCCACCGCCCCTGCGGCCCCGCCAGGAACCCCACCACGTCTGCGACGTCCTCCGGCTCGCCCAGCCGCCCCAGCGCGGTGATCCCCTCCAGGGCGGCGACCACCTCCGGGACCGCCGTATACCCGGCGGTCATGTCGGTGCGGACGGCGCCCGGCGCGACGGTGTTCACCGTGATGCCGCGCCGACCGAGTTCGTTGGCGAGCGAGGGGGCCATGGCCTCCAGCGCCGCCTTGGTGACGGTGTACCCGATCTGGCTCGTCACCGCGAAGCGGCTGGCCGTCGAGCCCATGTTGACGATCCGCCCGCCGTCGTTCAGCAGCGGCAGCGCGCGCTGGATCACGAACAGCGGGGTGGTCACGTTCACCGCCAGCAGCCGGGCGAACTCCTCCTCGGTGACCCGGCCGATCGAACTGCCCGATCCGATGCCCGCGTTGTTGACGAGGACGTCCAGCCCGCACCCGCCCAGCCCGGCGGTCAGCCCCTCGAACAGCGCGTCCACCGCCCCCTCCTCCCCGAACCGGGCCCGCACCGTGAAGGCGAGGCCGCCCGCCTCCTCGATCAGCGCCACCGTCTCCAGGGCCGCCCGCTCGTTGCCGCCGTAGTGGACGGCGACCAGGGCCCCCTCGGCCGCCAGCCGCAGCGCCACCGCCCGGCCGATCCCCCGGGAACCGCCCGTCACCAGTGCCGTCCTGCCGTTCAGCGCGCCCATGGCCTGCTCCTCGTACCGGCCGGACCCGTGTGGTCCGGCGACGGGAACCACGGTCGCCCGGGCCGCTCACCGCCCGCTCACCATCCGCTCACCGCGCCCGCTGGAGCCGTGGTGGTGCCAGGGTGGCGCCTGGCTGGAGGCGTCTTGATCCAGGGGTAGTTCAGGGTTACCGGGGGAATCATCTGCCCGGTTTCACGAGCCTTTGGTGCCATGTGGTGCGTTGCAGGCGCCGGATGCTGCGCCTTTGTGGCTCCCTCTAGCGCCATACGTGTGCCATAGTGGTGCCACCGGTGGGGCCCGCGCCCCACGGGACCGTCCGTCCCCCTCGCCGCACTCACGCTCACGGGAGTCTGTTGCGCCATGGCCACCTTCCTCTACAAGACGGGCCGCTTCGCCTTCCGGCGGCGGGGCCTGGTGACCCTGCTGTGGCTCGCCGTCCTCGTCGCCGTCGGCGTCGCCGCCTCCACCGCCCCGCCCCCGCCCACCGACACCTTCTCCATGCCGGGCACGGAGTCGCAGCGCGCCTTCGACGTGCTCAAGGAGAAGTTCCCGGCCGCGAGCGCGGACGGCGCCACCGCCCGCGTGGTGGTCCGCGCGCCCGCCGGGCAGAAGCTCTCCGACCCCGCGCAGCAGGCCAAGGTCGAGGGCCTCGTCGCCGCCCTCGCCAAGGCACCCGGAGTCGTCTCGGCCTCCGACCCGTTCAAGACCGGCACGGTCGGCAAGGACGGCACCACGGCCTACGCCGTGGCCGCGTACAAGCTGCCCGCCCTCAAGCTCACCGACGAGGAGCACGACGGCCTCGACGCGGTGCTGGAGAAGGGCCGGGCCGACGGCCTGACCGTCGAGGCCGGCGGCGACGCCGTCAAGGTCGAGGCCGCCATGGGCGGCGCCGAGGGCATCGGCATCCTCGTCTCCGCCGTGGTCCTGCTGCTCACCTTCGGCTCCCTGATCGCCGCCGGCATGCCCCTGCTCACCGCCGTCATCGGCGTGGCCGTCGGCAGCGCCGCCGTCACCGCCCTCGGCAGCACCCTCGGGCTCTCCGCCACCACCGGCACGCTGGCCATGATGATCGGCCTCGCGGTCGGCATCGACTACGCCCTGTTCATCATCTCCCGCTACCGCGCCGAGGTCTCCGAGGGCCGTGACCGCACCGACGCCGCCGGCCGCGCGGTCGGCACCGCGGGCTCGGCCGTGGTCTTCGCCGGCCTCACCGTCATCATCGCGCTCGCCGGACTGGCCGTCGTCAACGTCCCGATGCTCACCAAGATGGGCCTCACCGCCGCCGGCACCGTCGCCATCGCCGTCCTCATCGCGGTCACGCTCGTCCCCGCGCTCCTCGGCTTCGCCCCCGTCAAGGTCATGCCCCGCCTGGAGCGCCGGGCCATCCAGGGCAAGCCGCTCACCGCACGGCTCCAGCGCCGGGCCGACCGGCTGGCCGCCCGGACCAAGCCCAACCTGGGCACCCGCTGGGCCCGGTTCGTCGTCCGCCGCCCCCTACTGGTCCTGGCCGTCGGCGTGCTCGGCCTCGGCGCCCTCGCCGTCCCCGCCGCCAGCCTCCAGCTGGGCCTGCCCGGCGAGGGCACCATGGCGCCCGACACCACCCAGCGCAAGGCCTACGACATGCTGTCGGAGTCCTTCGGGCCCGGGTTCAACGGCCCGCTGACGGTCACCGTCCAGGCGAAGGACGCGGCCGCCGCGGCCGGCCGGGTCGGCGCCGAACTCGCCAAGGTCCAGGGCGTGGCCACGGTGACCCCCGCCACGCCGAACCCGGCGGGCGACACCGCCGTCCTCAACGTGGTCCCGTCCTCCGGGCCCACCGAGCACCGGACCGAGGAACTGGTCACCACCATCCGGGGGATGGCGGGCGCCATCGAGGCGGACACCGGGGCGGAGATCCTGGTCACCGGCCAGACCGCCCTGTTCATCGACTTCTCCCGCACCCTGGACGAGGCGATGCTGCCCTACCTGGGCCTGGTCGTCGGCCTCGCCTTCCTGCTGCTGGTCCTGATCTTCCGTTCGCTGCTCGTCCCGCTCAAGGCGGCCCTCGGCTTCCTGCTCTCGGTCTCCGCCGCCCTCGGCGCGGTCGTGGCCGTCTTCCAGTGGGGCTGGCTCGCCGACGTCCTCGGCATCGAGCAGCCCGGCCCGGTGATGAGCACCCTGCCGATCTTCATGATCGGCGTGGTCTTCGGCCTGGCGATGGACTACGAGGTCTTCCTCGTCACCCGCATGCGGGAGGCCTACGTCCACGGGGCCCGGCCCACCGAGGCCGTGGTCACCGGCTTCCGCTACGGCGGACGGGTCGTCAGCGCCGCCGCGATCATCATGACCAGCGTCTTCTCCGGCTTCATCCTGGAGACGAACGACTTCGTGAAGATGGTCGGCTTCAGCCTCGCCGCCGCCGTCCTCTTCGACGCCTTCGTGGTCCGCATGGCGCTGGTCCCGGCCCTGTTCGCCCTCCTCGGCCGGTCCGCGTGGTGGCTGCCGCGCTGGCTCGACCGGCTGCTGCCGAACATGGACGTCGAGGGCGAGCGGCTGAACCGGACGCACTCCGTCCAGGTCGCGAAGGGCGGCCCGGCGACCCCGCACCCCGCCCACCGCACCGAGGCGGAGCACGACTACTCGGCCTGACCCCCCCGCACCGCGCACCGCGCCCGTGCGCCGCAGGATACGATCCCGCGGCGCGCGGGCGCGGCGCCGTGGCGCGGACGACGCCGGGTACCGGCCCGGCGCCACCCCAGCCGTGCCACCGCCCGGATCCCGGGCCCCGCCCCCCCCGCAGGGGGATTCGTACCCGTGGCCACCCGGATCCCGGGGAACTCCCCGGCCCCCTCGTACGACCACCTCGGCATGACCGACTTCAACCGACGGCACTTACTCGCGACCACCCTCACCGGCGGCGCGGCCCTCGCGGCCGGCTGGACCGCCGCGGCCCCGGCGGCGGCGAGCCCCGCCC
>NZ_JBHVUQ010000045.1:0-48958 GCF_042884105.1 Streptomyces sp. NPDC058157 | reverse complement strand
ATCTATAGCCCCGCCGGCGTTTGAGGCGACGGGCGCGGAGCGCACGTCCGGGGTCCGGGGCTTGCCCCGGTGAGCGGGAGAGGGGCGGGTAGGGGAACCCCGCCCCGCGCAGCGGCGGGACGGGCGGGGCAGGAGGGTGAACCTTCGAACGTCTGGCGCATGGCGCCCTTCCGGCATCCCGGCCGACTCCTAGGCTGCCCCGCGGACGCCCCCCGCGAGAAACGGACCCTGCCAATGCGACTCCGCTCCACGGCCACGGCCGCCACCCTCCTCGCAGCCACCGCACTGCTGCTCCCCATCTCCGGCCAGGCCCTGGCCGCCGCCGACCCGGACCACGACCACGGCACCCTCGGCGAGATCCACTACCGCTTCACCGACGACGACGGCGACGTCCGCCACGGCACGATCGAGCCGGCCGACAACGACACCTGCTACCGCCTGACGGGCACCAGCCGCAACCGCGCGGCCTTCGCGGTGAGCAACGAGACGGACTCCCTCGCCCTCGTCTTCCGCGACAACAGCTGCGGCGGCGAGGCCCAGGAGGTGCTGCGGCCGGGCGAGCGGGCGCACGACCTGAACGCCCGCTCCGTCTTCCTCAAGCCCGACGACGACCACCACCACGGCCGCCACGACCGCGACGACTGGGGCGACGAGGACCGCGCCCGGCCCCGCCAGGAGCGCGGCAAGGACCGGGTCGTCTTCGACAAGGCCTTCCTCGACTCCGCCCGCCGCTCGCTCGGCTGAACCGCCGCCGACCGGCCGCCGCATGGGACAGGGCCGCCCGGGGAGGATTCCTCCCGGGCGGCCCCGTGGTTCAGTTCGGCTCGGTTCCTGACCGCAGGGGTCAGAAGGTGAGCTTCCAGCTGTCGATCTTGCCGGTGTCCAGCGTCGCGTTGTCGCTCACGCGCAGCTTCCAGACGCCGTTGGCGACCTCGGAGGAGGCGTCGACGGTGTAGCTCTTGATGATGTTGTCGGCGCTGCCGCCCGAGCGGTTGTGCAGGTTGTAGACGCTGCCGTCAGGCGCCACCAGGTCGACCTTCAGGTCGCCGATGTAGGTGTGCAGGATGTTGACGTCCACCTTGAGGGTGGCCGGCGCGTTGCCCGGGCGTCCGCTCACCGTGATCGGGGACTCGACCGTCGCGTTGTCGTTGATCGCGTAGTCGGTCGTGTTCTCGAAGACGCTCGGCAGCGAGGTGCCGACCGTCCAGGTGAAGGACGCGGTGCCCGTCTTGCTCGCCGAGTCGGTGACGGTGACGGTCACGTTGGACGTGCCCGCCGTGGTCGCCGTGCCGGAGATCAGACCCGTGGAGGAGTTGATCGACAGGCCGGCCGGCAGGCCGGTCGCCGAGTAGGTCAGGGCGCCCGGGTTGGTGCTGGTCGCCTGGACCTGGAGGCTCACCGCGGTGTTGATCTGGGTGGTCTGGTTCCCGATCGCGGTGACGGTGACCCCGTCGTTGATGCGCGGGCCGACGTTGATGGCGGCCCAGGCGTTGGCCACGTTGTTGTACGTGGCCGAGCCGGCGCCGTACAGGTCGGCCGCGGCCTTCAGGGTCTGGACGCGGGCGTCGGCGTAGTTGGTGGTCGACTTGAAGTAGCCCACCGTCAGCGCGCGGAACCAGATCTTCGCGGCGGCGTCACGGCCGATCGCGGTGACCGGGAGGCCGTCGGAGGTCGGCGAGTTGTAGCTCACGCCGTTGATCACCTTGGCGCCCGAGCCCTCGGAGGCCAGGTAGAACCAGTGGTTCGCCGGACCCGAGGAGTAGTGGACGTCGATGGAGCTGATGCCCGAGTACCACGCGTCCTTGGACGCGCCGTCCTTGCTCGGCTTGTCCATGTAGCGCAGCGGGGTGCCGTCGCCGTTGATGTCGATCTTCTCGCCGACGAGGTAGTCGCCCACGTCGGTCGGGTTGTTGGCCCAGAACTCGACGGCGGCGGCCATGATGTCGGAGGTGGCCTCGTTGAGACCGCCGGACTCACCGCTGTAGGTCATGTTGCCGGTGACCGAGGTCAGACCGTGGGTCATCTCGTGCGCGGCCACGTCGATGGAGGTGAGGGGCTTGTTGTTGCCCTCGCCGTCGCCGTAGGTCATGCAGAAGCAGGAGTCGTCCCAGAACGCGTTGACGTACGCGTTGCCGTAGTGGACCCGGCTGTAGGGGGCCACGCCGTCGTTGCGCAGGCCGTTGCGGCCGTGGACGGTCTTGTAGTAGTCCCACGTCAGCTGGGCGCCGTAGGCGGCGTCCGCGCCGGCCGTCTCCTTGTTGGAGGGCAGGCCGTTGCCCCAGACGTCGGTGGTCTTGCTGAACAGCGTGCCCGTGCCGGACGAACCCCCGTTGAGGTTGTACGTCTTGTGGCCGCCGCGCCCGGCGTCGGTCAGCGTGTAGTTGCTGCCGGACTGGGTGGTGCCGAGGGTCACCTGGCCGCTGTACTGCGTGTTGCCGGTGCCCGTCTCGACGGCCTGCCACTGGGTGATCTTCGCGCCGGTCTTGGCGTCGGTGATCACGTGCAGGCGGCTCGGGGTGCCGTCGTCCTGGAGGCCGCCGACGACGGTCTCGAAGGCGAGGACCGGGACGCCGGAGCCCGCCCAGATCACCTTGCGGGCGCCCTTGTCGGCCTTGGACTGCTTGGAGCCCGCGGAGTTGGCGGCGGAGACCGCCTGGCCCTCGGCGGCGGTCGTGCTGACCGTGGCGTTGGTGTCCGCGACCTTGATCTCGTGCTGCGTCGCCTTGGTCACGCTCTTGGTGACGCCGCCCTTGGCGTGGACGGTCAGGTCGCCGCCGAGTACGGGCAGGCCGTCGTAGGTCCGCTCGTAGGTGGTGTGCGTGGTGCCGTCGGCGTCCTTGGACACGTCACGGACGATCAGCTTCTCGCCGCTGCCGAGGCCGAGGGCCTTGGCGGCCTGCGCCGTGGTCGAGTTGGCCTCGCTGATGAGCGTCGCACGCTCCGAAGCGCTGAGTACGAGGTTGGCCGCGCCCGGGTTGGGCTGGGCGGCCGTGCGGGCCTGCGACGCGGTGACGTCGGCGGCGGCGGTGGCGGTACCGGCCTGCATACCTACGGCGACCAGGGCCGCCGCGGCTACGAGTGCGCCGGCCGCGGTGGCACGCCGCTGGGGGGTGGGACTCAACGCAGACTCCTTCTGCAAGGGGGGTTCCGGATGGCTGGGTGGGCCTCCGGGCAGATCAGGGCTGTGCGATGAACGGATCAGAGCGTGCCAGCTGGAGTGTCCGATGTCAGGGCCACATCAAAAGGTTGGCTGGAAACGGTTCGTTGTCCGAAGAGACGTATCCGGTATCCGGACCATTCACCTTCGTGTGCGAAAGAACTCGGCATCCCGTGGAACGGTTGGTACCGGTTGCTAACCCTTGGGTAACAAGAGGCTCCGTTCACCCGAACGGCATTTACCGTACGGGTGTTTGTCGTACTGTTTCCCGGTGCGACAGATGTTCGTTGCTTGGGGAAGCGGCGGGCAAGCGTCACCGACATAGACCACGTGCCAGGGGGGCCCATGAGGCATGTCCATTTTCCTGCGCAAAGAGTGGCCGCCGCGGCCGGCGGTGCGGACGCGCCCCTGGACGCCCCCGCGCGGCGCATCGGTGACAAGGCCCGCTGGTACCTGCCCGTCGCCGTGTGCGCCGACCTCGCCGGCGCGGCCGTCCCCGTCGGCCTGGTCTTCGACGCGGCGCAGCAGGCCAGGCCCGGGTACTGCGCCCTCGGTGCGGCCCTCGCCTGGTTCGGCGTACAGGCCCTGCGCCGACGTTACGCCCCCCGGGCCCTCGGGGAATCCCGCGGAGTGCTGCCCGTCGTGCACGACTGGCTGATTCTCATCGGCGTCCTGGCCGTCGTCCGCGTGCTCACCGGGGAGAGCACCCCCCGGCTCGCCGCCCTCGGCGCCCTGCTGCCCGCACTCCTGGTCACCGTCGCCTGCCGCAAACTGACCTACCGTCACCTCCACGCCGCCCGCCGCGAGGCCCAGGCCGTCAGCCGGGTCCTGGTGGTCGGCGAACCCGCCGCCGCCGAACACGTCATCGCCCACCTCGCGGCCCGCACCGACCACCCGTACGTGGTCGTCGGCGTGCTCCCGGTCGGCGAAGGCGCCCTTGAAGGCGGCGTGCCCGTCGCGGCCCGGCTCGGCGCCCGGATGCCCGAGGCCCTGACCGAGGACTCCGCCGCGGTACTGGGCGCCGTCCGCAGTCACCACGCCGACCTGGTGCTGGTCGTACCCGGGGCGCGGATCGCGGGGGAGCGGCTGCGCCGGGTGGCGTGGGCGCTGCACGACGAGGGGCTGGAGATGGCGGTGTTCCCCGGGCTGGTGGAGGTCTCCGTCAAGCGGCTGGAGACCCTCTCCGCCGGCGGGCTCGCCGTGCTGCGGGTCGCCCCGCCCGTGCGGCGGGGGGCGCAGCCCCTGCTCAAGTCGGTGCTCGACCGGGTCGCGGCCGCGACCGGACTGCTCCTGCTGTCACCGCTGTTCCTCGGGCTGGTGCTGGCCATCCGCCTCGGCTCGCGCGGCCCGGCCTTCTACAGCCAGCGCCGGATCGGGCGCGACGGGGTCCCGTTCGTCATGTGGAAGTTCCGCACCATGGTGGAGGACGCCGACCGGCTCAAGGCCGAGCTGTCGGGGGCCAACGAGAACGACGGGCTGATGTTCAAGATGCGCCGCGACCCGCGGGTCACGCGGGTGGGGCGGCTGCTGCGGCGGACCTCGCTGGACGAACTGCCCCAGCTGTACAACGTGCTGACGGGCAGCATGTCCCTGGTCGGCCCGCGCCCGCCGCTGCCCGAGGAAGTGGCGGAGTACGACGAGGTCGAGCTGCGCCGGCTCACCGTGCGGCCCGGGATGACGGGGCTGTGGCAGATCAGCGGACGCTCCGACCTCTCCTGGGACGAAACGATTCAGCTCGATCTCCAGTACGTGGACAACTGGTCCTTCACCAGCGACGTCGACGTCATGGGCCGTACCCTCCGCGCCGTCGTCGACGGTCGCGGAGCGTACTGAGGGGCCGGCGTTGACGTCAGTTCTGGTCCAGCCACCACCGGTAGGTGGAGGCGATGCCCTCGCGCAGCCCGATCCCCGGCTTCCAGCCCAGCGCGTTCAGGCGGGACACGTCGAGCAGCTTGCGCGGGGTCCCGTCGGGCTTGGTGGTGTCCCAGGCGAGCCGGCCCGCGAAGCCGGTCACCTCGGCGACCGTCTCGGCCAGCGCCTTGATGGTCAGGTCCTCGCCGCAGCCGATGTTGACGGGCTCGTCCCCGTTGTAGCGCTCCAGCAGCACCGCGCAGGCGGCCGCCAGGTCGTCCACGTGCAGGAACTCGCGGCGCGGGGTGCCGCTGCCCCACAGGACCACTTCGTCGCGGCCCTCGGCGGCGGCCTCGTGGAAGCGCCGGATCAGCGCGGGGAGCACGTGCGAGGACTCGAGGTCGAAGTTGTCCCCGGGGCCGTAGAGGTTGGTGGGCATGGCGGAGACGTACGAGGCGCCGTACTGCTTGCGGTACGACTGGACCTGCACGATGCCCGCGATCTTCGCCAGGGCGTAGGCCTCGTTGGTCGGCTCCAGCGGTCCGGTCAGGAGCGCGTCCTCCGAGATGGGCTGCGGGGCGAGCTTGGGGTAGATGCAGGAGGAACCCAGGAACAGCAGCCGGCCCACACCGGCGGCGTGCGAGCCGCCGATGACACTGAGCTGGATCTTGAGGTTGTCCTCCAGGAACTGCACCGGGTACGTGCTGTTGGCCATGATCCCGCCGACCTTGGCGGCGGCCAGCACCACGGCGTCGGGGCGGACGTCCCTCAGGTACGCCTCCGTCGCTGCGGCGTCGCGCAGGTCGAGGTCGGCGCGGCCGCGGGTGAGCACCTCGTACCCGTCGGCGGTGAGGCGGCGGACGACCGCGGACCCCACCAGGCCGCGGTGTCCGGCGACGAAGACGCGGGCGTGCGGGGACAGAAGCGGCTGCGGATTAGTCATACCGCCGATGATGCCAGTCCGCTGCCGCGGCCTCCCCGGGGCCGTCCGGGCGGCCCGGTGCCGCGCGCCGACTGGCTCCAAGCTCCGGAGGGCTTAGGCCGCGGCGGCGCGGGCGGGACGGCCCGCCGTCACGCCGCCGGAGCACGGGCCACGCCGTAAGGGAAGCCGGCCGCCCGTCGCACCACGCACCACAGACCGCACACCGGGGCGAAGCCCCGACCAGAACAGCAACAACGGACCCCAGGGGGACCCATGGGCAAGACCGCACTGATCACCGGCGTCACCGGACAGGACGGCTCGTACCTCGCCGAGCTCCTGCTGTCGAAGGGCTACACGGTGCACGGGCTCGTGCGGCGGTCCTCCAGCTTCAACACGGAGCGGATCGACCACGTCTACCAGGACCCGCAGACGGCGAACCGTTCCTTCGTCCTGCACCACGCCGACCTCTCGGACGGCGTCGCCCTGGTGAACCTGCTGCGCGACATACGCCCCGACGAGGTCTACAACCTCGGCGCCCAGTCCCATGTCCGGGTCTCCTTCGACGCGCCCCTCTACACCGGCGACGTCACCGGCCTCGGCGCGCTGCGGCTGCTGGAGGCCATCCGGGCCAGCGGCGTCGACACCCGGATCTACCAGGCCTCGTCCTCGGAGATGTACGGATCCACCCCGCCCCCGCAGAACGAGGACACCCCCTTCCACCCGCGCAGCCCCTACGGCGCGGCGAAGGTCTTCGCGTACTGGACCACGGTCAACTACCGCGAGGCGTACGACATGTTCGCCGTCAACGGGATCCTCTTCAACCACGAGTCCCCGCGCCGCGGCGAGACCTTCGTGACCCGCAAGATCACCCGCGCGGTCGCCCGGATCAAGGCCGGCCTCCAGGACCACCTCTACCTCGGCAACCTCGACGCCGTCCGCGACTGGGGCTACGCCCCCGAGTACGTCGAGGCGATGTGGCGCATGCTCCAGCAGGACGAGCCGACCGACTACGTGGTCGCCACCGGAGTCGCCGCCACCGTCCGGGAGTTCGTCGAGTCCTCCTTCACCCACGCCGGCCTCGACTGGAACGAGCACGTCCGCTACGACCCCAAGTACGAGCGCCCCAGCGAGGTCGACGCCCTCATCGGCGACGCCTCCAAGGCGCGCGAGATCCTCGGCTGGAAGCCGACGGTCCTCGTGCCCGAACTGGCCCGCATCATGGTCGACGCGGACGTCCGGCAGGTGGAGGACCAACTGGCGGGCGCCACCGTACGCATCGACCGCTGAGGCCGTATATTTCGCCTACGATCCGCCTACGTTTTGCATGTCCCGGTCATGTCCGCGGTGCTCCGTGGCCCTGACCGGGGCAAACCTGCCGTGCGTCCGACCGCAGCCCTCCGAACTGACCCCGGTTGATCCCAAGTTGGTATGCAGAGGGTCAAGTGAGGTGACCGGGACTTCACCCGAGCCCTAGTCTGCGTCGGATACACACGGCTGTTCGTACAGTTCCAGCCATCAGACCGGGCGATTGCCCTGGGGGGCCAATGCGTAGATCCAGAGGGCTGACTGCTGCCCTCGTCCTGTCACTGGTCGGCGCCGGCGCCGGCATGGGAGTGGTGCTGATGCCCTCGGCGTCGGCCATCACGCCGCCAGTGGCGTTCACGGCCGACGAGCTGCCCACCTGGCAGCCGAACGGCGTCGTCTTCGCCATGGCCGAGGCGAACGGCACCGTCTTCGCGGGCGGCACCTTCTCGGCCGTCCGCCCGCCCGACGCCGTCGGCGGCGCCGAGCAGGACGCGGTGAACTTCGTGGCGCTCGACGCCGCCACGGGCAACCCCACCCCCTGCAAGCTGGCCTTCACCGTCGGCGACGGCACCGCCACCGTCCGGGCGCTCACCGTCTCCAAGGACGGCAAGACCCTCTACGCGGGCGGCTACTTCGGCGCCGTCAACGGCACCCCGGTCTCCAGCCTCGCGGCCATCGACATCGAGACCTGCACCCCCAAGGCCGCCTTCCACCCCGCCGTGCCCGCCACCGTGCGCGCGCTCGCCGTCACCGACGACACCCTGTACGTCGGCGGCGACTTCGGTACCGTCGAGGGCCAGACCCGTGAGCGGTTCGCCGCGGTCGACGCCGCCTCCGGCGCCCTCAAGCCCTTCACCGCCAACGCGGACGAGCCGGGCCGTGCCATCAGGGTCAGCAACGACGGCAAGAACGTCCTGCTCGGCGGCGACTTCTTCACCGTCAACGGCTCCAACTCGCACGCCCTGGTGGTCGTCAACGCGACCACCGGCGCGGTCGCCAAGACGTACTCCAACATCCCGTCGAACTCGGTCGTCAAGGACATCGCCGCCGACGCCACCGGCTACTACACCGGCAACGAGGGCTCCGGCGGCGGCGTCTTCGACGGCCGCATCGGCCTGGGCCTCGACTTCAACGAGAAGTGGCGCGACCGCTGCCTCGGCGCGACCCAGTTCGTGCTCCCGTACGACGGCGTCCTCTACAGCGCCTCGCACGGCCACGACTGCTCCACCGAGCTGGAGTTCCCCGACGGCAAGCGCAACTTCCTGATGGCGCAGCCCACCGACCACACCGGCACGCCCCCCGCCCCCGTGGACGGCTTCGTGCGCGGCCCGCGCAAGCTCGGCTGGCACCCCACCGCCAACGACGGCATCGGCGAGGGCATCGGCCCGCGCGTCATGGCCGTCGCCGAGAAGGCGGACGTCAAGTACCTCTGGGTCGGCGGTGAGTTCACCCAGATCAACGGCAAGCCGCAGGCCGGCCTGACCCGCTTCGCCAACACCGGCGACGTCGGCGCGCCCACCACCCCGGTCGCCAGCGCCGGCAGCGTCAAGCCCGGCGAGGTCCAGGTCCGCTGGCGCACCAGCTACGACCAGGACGACAGCAAGCTGACGTACCGGATCTACCGCAACGGCTCGGCCACCCCGATCCAGACCATGACCGCCGACTCCCTGGAGTTCGAGCGCCCCCAGGCCTCCTGGACCGACACCACCGTCAAGGCCGGCCAGTCCTACACCTACCGGGTGACCGCCACCGACGGCGCCGGCAACACCAGCGCCCTGTCGGCCACCGCCTCCGTCACCGTCCCGACCTCGGTCCAGGCCTACCCGGACAAGGTCCGCACCGACGGCGCCAACCTGTACTGGCGCTACGACGACACCGTCACCCCGTACGTGGCCGACTCCTCGGCCGGCGGCAACACCAGCGGCATCCAGGTCAACGCCCCGGCGCTGAACCAGGCGCCGGGCGCCGTCAGCGGCACCAGCACGGCCATGGGCTTCAACGGCACCAGCCAGCAGGTGTACAGCGACCACCGCCAGTTCGTGGGCAGCAGCTTCACCGTCGAGACCTGGTTCAAGACCAACACCACGCGCGGCGGCAAGCTGATCGGCTTCGGCAACAACACGGCCAACAACAGCGGCTCCTACGACAAGCAGCTGTACATGACCAACACCGGCCGCCTCGCCTTCGGCGTCTACAACGGCTCGACCCGCACCATCACCACGGGCCTGTTCGAGACGTACAACGACAACAAGTGGCACCACGTCGTCGGCACCCAGGGCCCCGGCGGCATGACGCTCTACGTCGACGGCCAGAACAAGGGCACCAACAGCGCCACCAACTCCACCCCGTACGCCGGCTACTGGCACGTGGGTGGAGACAACCTCAACAGCTGGCCGAACCGCCCGACGAGCAACTTCTTCGCCGGCCAGATCGACGAGACCGCCGTCTACCCGACGGCCCTCACCCAGGCCCAGGTCAAGAGCCACTACGACCTCGCCAAGGCCCCGACCGACACGGTCTCCAAGGTCCCCGCGGCCGAGGACACCTACATCAACCAGGGCGCCCCGGCCACGGCCTACGGCACCTCCACGCAGCTCGCGGTCCGCGGCAGCTCCGCGTACGAGTCCTACCTGCGCTTCACCCTCCCGGCCGCCCCGGCCGGGCAGGTCCTGAAGGCCGCCTCCCTCCAGTTCAAGACCTCCACGCAGACCGGCGCCGGCACCACCGACACCGTCTCCGTGGTCCCGGTCACCGGCACCTGGAGCGGCGCGGGCACCACGTTCAACACCAAGCCCACCCTCGGCGCCACCCCGCTCGGCAGCATCGCGGGCGTGCCGGACGGCTCGGCCATCCAGAACGTCGAGCTCGACACCGCCGCGGTCTCCGCGGTGCTGGGCAGCAGCTACAGCCTCGGCCTGACCAGCACGGGCACCGACGCGCTGTGGCTCTGGTCCTCGGAGTCGACCGCCGCGGACGCAGCTCCGCAGCTGATCCTCACCTTCGGCCAGAAGTAACCACCCGAGACGCACGGGGCCCGGCGCGACCATCCGCCGGGCCCCGTACGCCTTCCCACCCACGGGAGCCCTCCATGCACCTCCGCTCCGCGACAGCGTCCGCAGCCCTCCTCCTGGCCACCGCCCTCACCCTCACGGGATGCAGCTCCTCCGGCGACGCCAAGGCCGAGGCCGGCCCGGCCAAGCCGAAGCCGCCGGCCGCCTCACCGGCCCCCGACCCGGCGGACGCCACCGCACCCCCGGCCACCCCGGACCCGAACGCCAAGCCCACCGGCCCGGTCCTCCCGGACGCGCAGCTCACCCCGAAGACGGGCAGCTTCAAGGCGAACGAGAAGCAGTACCTGAGCGGCCGCGTCCCGGACAGGACCGACCCCGCGGCGGTCCTCCAGACGGGCCAGGAAACCTGCCAGCGCGTGGAGCGCACCGCGAAGCGCGACAAGGACGCGGCGGCCGCCTCGATCGCCTCGGGCGAGGTCACGGGCGCCAGGGACGCGATCTCCTACCTCTGCCCCGACCAGAAGCCCATCCTGGCCACGGCGGAAAAGGGCTTCCCCGACGGCTCCCGCGAGAACCCCACCCCCGGCACCTACCGAGCCGCCACCCAGACCACGACGTGCACCTGGGAAGCCAAGTCGAAGGACGGCACGGTCCTCACCTCGGGCCCCGAAACCCCCCCGAAGCCGGGCGAGCAGATCAAGGCCACGATCCCCGCGGGCGCAGCCACCTTCACCTCGACGAACTGCTACGCCTGGCTCCCGGCGTAGGTTCCCCCGCCTCACCCTGGCGGCTGATGTCCTCGTACACCCCGAGGAGGGTGTCCAGGACCGCGTCCATGGAGAACGATTCCGCAGCCAGTTCGCGGGCCGCCTTCGACGCCGCGGTGTTCTCGGAGGGGGTGAGGAGGGTGAGGACCGCCTCGGCCACTCCCTCCGGGCCCGGGTCGACGGCTCGGCCGGCGCCCGCGGCCGTGATGTCGCGGGCCAGGCCGTTGGAGTGGGTGACCACCGTGGGGACGCCCACCGACAGGGCTTCCAGGACCGACATGGGGAAGGGTTCGTCCACCGACGGCAGGACGTAGACGTGGGCGCGGCGGAGTTCCGTCAGGACCTGCGGGGTGGAGAGGGCGCCGGGGACGGTGAAGCGGTCCGTCAGGCCCAGGGCGGTGATCCGGGCCCGGACCGCCGCGAGTTCGCCTTCGTCCGGGCCCGCCACCACGAACTGCGCGTCCGGGTGGACGGCGAGCACCGCCGGGGCCGCGTCCACGAAGTCCACCGGGCGCTTGCGGGCCTGCAGGCGGGCCGAGTACAGGATCCGGGGCGGGCCGCTCAGCGGCGGCCGCTCCTCCTGGGACGGGGTGCCGTTCACCAGGCGGACCGCCTGCGCGAGGGGCGGGGTGCCGACCACCGCGTCCAGGCCCGTCCGCTCGTGCGGGGTGAGGTAGAGGAGGGCGTCCGCGCCGCGCAGCAGGCGGCGTACCGCCAGCGCGTCCAGGAGCTTCGCCAGGAGCTTGTCGCTCGGGTCCACCATGCCGTGGGTCTGCAGGACCAGCGGCTTGCCCGCGCGCAGGGCCGCCAGGGCGAGAGGCAGGGTCACCAGGTCGCGGGCCAGGTGCACGTGGACCACGTCCGCATCCCGGACCAGCCGCGACGCCGAGGCCAGCAGGGCCGGCGAGGTCATCCCGCTGAAGCCCAGGGGGAGCAGCCGGCGGGCCGGGAACAGCTTCGCCGGGACGCCCTCCACCGACGTCGGCCAGGGGTCGAAGCCCTCCCCGAGGGCCAGCAGGCGCGCCTCGTGACCGCGCGAGCGCAGCCCCTTGGCCAGGTTCAAGGCCACCCGCACCGGGCCGCCGAAGGCGTGCGAGGGGGAGTGCAGCGTGACGGCGTGCAGGATCTTCACTTGGGCTCCTCCACCGGACGGCGGCCGCCGTCCTGGGTCTGCAGGGTCAGGGCGGGCAGGTCCTTGTGGACCACCGAACCGGCTCCGGCCACCGCGCAGCGGCCCACCGTCACCCCCGCCAGCACCGTCGCCCGTACCGCCACCCACGCGCCGTCCTCGACGGTGATCGGGGCGTTGCGGTAACGGAAGTCGGCGGCCCGGTGGTCGTGCGAGCCGGTGCACAGCATCGACTCCTGCGACAGGCACACGTGCGAACCGATCGCCACCGGCTCCAGGTTGAGCAGCCAGACGCCTTCGCCGATCCACGTGTGGTCGCCGACCTTCAGCTTCCACGGCCACAGCACCCGCACCCGGTGCCGGATCAGCACCCCCTCGCCGATCTCCGCCCCGAACGCCCGCAGCAGCGCCACGCGCAGCCGGGCCGGGCAGAACCACGCCATGAACAGGGTGTTCATCACCGCGAACCACAGCGCCTGCGTCAGCAGACCCCGCCCCTTGTCGTATCCGGCCAGCGTGAAGGCAGGAAGATTGCGCACCGGTCGCCCCCGTCGTCCCACGCGCCTCCCCTGGCGCGGAACGCTCAGACTAGACTGCGCGCGGATCACGCACATGGGGTGGGGGCAAAGGTGGCTACGGACATACGCACGCCCAGTGTGAAAGCGGCGCCCCCGGCACCCGCGGACGAGGCCCAGTGGGGTCGGGTCACCACCCCGCGCACCCTCCTCTCCCGCGCCCTGTCCGTACCGCTCGCACTCGGATTCACCGTCTTCCTCCCGGTGTTCGTCGCCGCCCAGTCCGGCGACGGACAGGAAGACGCCGCGTTCTGGCTCCAGTTGGTGCTCACCATGTACGCGGGCGCCCGCCTCTCCGCCATGGTGCTCACCAGCCGCCGCAAGCTCCTCCAGGGCTCCTTCTGGCTGTTCGTCTACATGGCCATGGGCGTGGCCCCGCTCGCCCAGGCCGTGTTGGGCCGCGTCCCGACCCCCGTCGTCGGACCCCGCTCCGACCTCACCCTCGCCATCGGCCTGGTCCTCCTCGGCTGCACCGCCTTCGACGTCGGCGTGCTCCTCGCCCGCCACCGCCCCGCCGGCCGCGCGGGCGGCTCCACGAAGGAACCCCGGCCCGTCATGGCGCACCGGCGCCGGCTCCAACTCCTCACCGCCGTCGCCTTCGTGTGCAGCGCCGCGTTCATCGTCAAACTGGGCGGCCCCGCCGTCTTCTTCTCCAGCCGCCAGGAGATCATCGCCGGCATCCAGGACGCGGGCGTCTCCAACGGCGACGGCCAGGCAGGCCAGGCCCTGCTGCGCGGCTTCGGCACCGTGCCCGCGCTGCTCGCCATGCTGCTGTACACGCGCTGGCTGGTCACCTCGACCTACGCCCGCCGCAAGGTCTCCGTCATCGTCACCTGGGCGGCGCTCCTCGCCCTCAACCTCGTCGTCAACAACCCGGTCTCCAACCCGCGCTACTGGTTCCTGACCGTCATGTTCGCGATGCTGTTCACGCTCTTCCCGGTCAGCGCCGCCATGTACCGCGTCGCGCTGTCCATGGCCGTGGTCGTCGCCCTCCTCGTCTTCCCCTTCGCGGACCGCTTCCGCTACGACGAGAAGAACTACAAGCCCGTCGAGACGACCTCCTTCCTGGAGCCGATGGCGCTCAAGGACTACGACCAGATCGGCATGTTCGCCAACACCATCACCTTCTCCAACTCCGGCCCCGGCCAC
Source organism: Streptomyces sp. NPDC058157 (assembly GCF_042884105.1). Taxonomy (NCBI): domain Bacteria; kingdom Bacillati; phylum Actinomycetota; class Actinomycetes; order Kitasatosporales; family Streptomycetaceae; genus Streptomyces; species Streptomyces sp. NPDC058157. The sequence goes on along the minus strand of NZ_JBHVUQ010000045.1, from coordinate 35,092 downwards.
TTCTACGGCCGCCAGCTCGCCGGATCCGTCCTCTTCGCGGTGCCCCGCTCGGTCTGGCCGGGCAAGCCGCGCGACACGGGCGTGATGGTCGGCCAGTGGATGGGAACGGTCAACACCAACCTCTCCTCCCCGATCTGGGCCGAGCTGTGGCTGGACTTCGGCCCCCTCGGCATGGGCGCCGGCCTGCTGGCCATCGGCTACGCCGCCGCCCGCGTCGACCGCCGCTACGCCAGGCGCGCCACCCGCCGCTCACCGCCCGGCAGCCTGATCTCGGTGGTGGTGCCGCTCGTCGCCGGGTACTCGTTCATCCTGCTGCGCGGGCCGCTCCTGCAGGCCTCGGGGCGCGTCGCCATCGCCGCGATGTGCCTCGCGCTGGTGGCCACGTACCGCACGGACAGGAACACCACCCTGAGGTAGCCGCGCGCCCGCTCAGCCGGCGATGCCCGCCCGCTTGTACGTCCGCATCAGCAGCGCCGTCTCCGCCGATGTGACCCCTTCGAGCCCGGCAAACACCCGGGTGGTGAAGGCGTGCAGGTCCCCGATGTCCCGGTGGCTGGAGTAGCCGAGCAGCGCCGCACCGCCCGTGGTGACCACCAGGTGCCGCACGGCCGGCTCCCGGGCCAGCCGCCGGACCGCCGCGTCCAGCCGGCTGTGCGCCACCCCCAGCCGGAACCGGGCCTCCACCGGATACCCGAGGACCGCAGGATCCGCGTGCAGCCGCAGGTGCAGGACGTGCGAGGTCATCAGCCGGGCCAGGCGCCGCCGCGCCGTGCTCTCCCCGACCCGCAGCTCCCGGGCCAGCCGGGTCGTCGACATCCGGGCGTCCCGGTGCAGCAGCGCCACCAGGGCCCGGTCCAGCTCGTCCACGACCAGCGGCTCCGGCAGCGGGACCCCCGCCATCGCCAGCCGCCGCACCTGCGTCGGCTCGTCGTCGTACGGGGCCCAGTCCGCGGCGGTGAGCAGCAGCCGCAGCACCACCCCCGAGTGGATGTCCACCACCCCCTCCATCCGGCCGACCACCGTGTCCACCAGGGCCAGCAGCGCCTCGTGGTCGGGCGCGTGCAGCTCCGCGTAGACCTCCAGGGCGCCGGTGGCCACCTCCACCGACCGGGTCTCGGGCCGCCGGGCCAGCGCCAGCGCCGTCTCGTGCACCCGGCCGGGGGCGCAGCGCACCGCCAGCTCGGCGGTGATCCCCTCGCCCAGGTACTCGGGCACCAGCGAGGCGCTGAACCGGACGTGCCCGCCCGCCGTCATCCGCTCCAGCCGGCGCGCCACCGTCCGCTCGTGCACCCCGATCGCCGCCGCGACCTCGGCGAAACCGGCCCGCGGGTCCCGGTGCAGGGCGCGCAGCACCTGGTGGTCCACCTCGTCCAGCACCGGGAGGGCCTCTGCGGTCACGGCTGCCTCCGGAAGGTCGTGGGGAACGGGGCCGGGCGACCGTACGGCACACCGGCGGCGCGCTCGCGGGAGGTGTCCGAACCGCGCCCGTGACCGGTCGCCGGTGCCGGAATCCGCCGCCGTCCCCCGCCCGAATGCCTCGTTCACCCGATTATGGGGGCCGGTATTGCCCGTGGCGCGGCGCGCACCGGACATTGTGGTGCGGACGGCGCCGCTCCCCCGGCCGACGACGGGGGAGCGGCGGACCTCCTCTCCCCAACCAACCTGCACCGGCCCAGGCGGCCGTTCCCCTTGAGGTGGTACGTATGACGCACACGGACGCCCGACCCGTCAGACCCGTCAGACCCGCCGTGCGCGCCACCCCCGCCACCGCCGTGATCGCCTCCGTCGCGCTCGTCGAGCTCTCCAGCGGCATCACCCAGGGCTTCCTGTCCCCGCTGCTGCGCGGCCTCACCGAGACCCTGGAGGTCTCCGCCGCCGACCTCAACTGGATCAGCATCGCCAACCTGCTGGCCAGCGTCGCCTTCACCCCCGTGCTCTCGCGCATGGGCGACCTGTACGGCCACCGGCGCGTGCTCCGCTGGAACCTGGCGATCGTCCTCCTCGGCTCGGTCCTGGTCGGCCTCAGCCGCTCCTTCGGCACCCTCCTCGCCGGCCAGATCCTCCAGGGCGCCTTCGCCGGCTTCTTCCCCCTCCTCGTCGGCATCCTCCGCAACCGCGCCCGCACCGCCGACGGCGGCGACGGGGAGAGCAGGAGGGGCATCAGCCTCATGGTCGCCGCCCTCGTCGGCGGCATCGCCCTCGGCCTGGTCGCCAGCGGATTCGTGGCCGAGGCCGTGGACAGCCCGACCGCCGCCCTGTGGGTGCCCGCCGTCGCCACCAGCCTCGCCTTGGCCGTCACCTGGCCGCTGCTGCCCGAGTCCGCGCACCGGCCCGGCGGCCGCATCGACTGGGCCGGCGGCCTCCTCCTCTGCCTCGGCCTGGTCGCCCTCATGCTCGGCCTCGGCCTCGGCGGCACTCCCGGCTGGGAGTGGACCTCCGCCCGCACCCTCGCCGTCCTGGCCGGCGGCGTCCTCGTCACCGCCCTGTGGGTGCGGGTGGAACTGCGCACCGCCGAGCCGATGATCGACGTACGGATGTTCCGCCACCGCAACGTCGTCATCGTCTCCCTGGTCACCCTCACCTTCACCTTCGGCATGATCGGGCTCCAGGTCGCCAACCCCGTCTTCATGGGGACCAGTCCCGCCGAGCACGGCTACGGGCTCGGCCTCGACCCCTTCGCCACCGGCCTGGCGATGCTCCCCAACATGCTCTCCCTCGCCCTCGGCGCCCTCCTGGCCCCCGCCGTCGCCACCGCCGTCACCGACCGGCTCACCCTCGTCTCCGGCTCGCTCCTCATGGCCGCCGGCTACCTGATCTCGCTCACCTGCCACACCCACCAGGCCCTGTTCCTCGCCGGCACGACCGTCGCGGGCCTCGGCACCGGCTTCCTCCAGCACTCCACGCGCACCCTCGCGGTGGAATCCGTACCGCACGAGCGGACCTCGGTCGGCTCCGGCATCAACGAACTGCTGATCAACGTCGGCGGCTCCGTCGGCGCCGCCGCCGTCCTCACCGTCTTCGCCGCCCGCACCCCCGCCGGCCAGGCCCTCCCCGAGCTCGGCGCCTACACCGTCTCCTGGACCCTGTGCACCGCCGTCGCCCTGGCGGGCGCCGCCCTCGGCCTCCTCTACCGCTCCCCGCGCCCCACCACCGGAAGGGCCGCCCGATGACCGTCCTCAACGCCCTGCGCGAGCGCGCCCGCGCCCACCTGACCACCCGCCAGGACGAGGTCCTCGGCCTGAGCCACGCCCTGCACGCCGACCCCGAACTCGCCTACGAGGAGCACCGCTCCGCCCGCCGGATCGCCGACCTCCTCGAACGCGCGGGCTTCGCCGTCACCCGGGGGGCGTACGGACTGCCCACCGCCCTCGACGCCACCGCCGGCGGCGGGGACCTCGTCATCGGGATCTGCGCCGAGTACGACGCCCTCCCCGGCATCGGCCACGCCTGCGGCCACAACGTCAACGGCGCCGCCTCGGTCGCCGCCGCCCTCGCCCTGGCCCCGCTCGCCGACGAACTGGGCCTCACCGTCAAGCTCCTCGGCACCCCGGCCGAGGAGTCCGGCGGCGGCAAGGTGGACATGCTCCGCGCGGGCGCCTTCGACGACGTGGCCGCCGCGATGATGGTCCACGCAGCGCCCTCCGACTCGGTCGGCATGAGCTCGCTCGCCATCAGCAGCTGGAAGGTCGGCTACACCGGCCGCGCCGCCCACGCCGCCGCGATGCCCGAACGCGGGGTCAACGCCGCCGACGCCATGATGATCGCCCAGGTGGCCATCGCCGCCTACCGCCAGCAGATGCGGCCCGGCGCGGTGGTCTCGGGCGTGGTGACCGGCGGCGGCGAGGCCGCGAACGTCATCCCCGCCCGCACCACCGCCGACTACGACTGCCGGGCCGTCACCTCCGAGCAACTCGCCGAACTCCAGGCCCGCGTACGGGCCTGCTTCGAGGCGGGCGCGCTGGCCACGGGCGCCGAACTCGCCCTGGAGACGGTCGGCAACGACTACGCCGACCTGCGCCAGGACTTCGACATCGGCCGCCGCTACCTGGCCGCCGCCCGCGACCTGGGCCGCCGGGTCCAGGACTGCGACCCGACCCTGAGGGGCGGCTCCACCGACATGGGCAACGTCTCCCACGTCGTGCCGACCATCCACCCGATGATCGGCTACGACTGCGGGGACGCGATCATGCACAACCCGGAGTTCACCCGCTACGGCATCGGCGCGGCCGCCGACCGCGCCGTCCTGGACGGCGGCCTGGCCATGGCCTGGACGACCATCGACCTCGCCACGGACCCCCTCCACCGCGCCGGCCTCCTCTCCCGCCTGGCGGCGCGGGGCTGAGGTCCGGTCAGAAGTCGGACGGCGGCAGGGGGAGGGGCAGCCCGGGCAGGCCGTCCATGCTCTGCGCGATGTGGTCCTTCTTGGCGAAGTACGCGCTCAGCGAGGCGTCGTCCTCGCGCGCGAACCGCTTGCCGTGCAGATCGCGGTCCTCGTCGTACGACATGAAGGGCACCCCGTAGCCGCAGGAGTCCCGCACGAGGTCGGCCGTCACCACGATGATGGCGCGCAGCCCGTGCAGGGTCGGGTCGATGTCGGGGAAGTGCGCGAGCAGTTCCTTGAAACGCGGGTCGTCCCGGAACACGGGCTCGCCCCGGCCGTGCACCCGGACGATGTTGGGCGGCCCCTGGAAGGCGCACCACATCACCGTGATCCGGCCGTTCTCCCGCAGGTGCGCAATGGTCTCGGCGGTACTCCCGGCGAAGTCGAGGTAGGCGATCCGCTCCTCGTCGAGCACCGCGAAGGACCCGGAGAGCCCCTTGGGCGACAGATTGACGGTCCCGTCACCGGTGAGGGGCGCGGTCGCGGTGAAGAACACGGGCTGCCGCTCTATGAACTCGCGCAGCCGGCCGTCGATACGTTCGTAAGTCTTTCCCATGTCTAAGTATTATGTAAGGAAACCTTTCGCTTGTCTAACGACTATGCGAGGGGTTCGCCAGGGGGTCGCGGACGACGCGTCCGGTGGCGGCGTCGTTCGGCCGGATTGCCTACTTGGCCCATCACAGCGGCCCCTTCTGCCTCAATTCACTCGATCGAGCGAATGATGACTGACAGTCCCCGCTCAATTTCTTGATCGCTTAGCGTTCGATTCGCAGTAAGACGAGATGTTGATAGTGGCTGTCCGATGGGGCGGCGCACGCGAGGAGGGGTGGCCAATGGGGCGCGTTCAGATTCAGGTCGGCAGGACCACGTACGGGTCGAAGGCGGTGTTCGATGGGGAGGTGGTGCCGGACGGCGCCACCGGCTACCGGTTCTGGGGCACCCTGAAGGCCTCGATGGGCCTGCACCGGTCCGGCGCCGGATTCAGCAACACCGTGGCCCTCGGCTCCGGTGGAACCTCGGACGTGTTCCACTACCTGGAATACGCGCTCCCCGACGACGGGGTGGAAGCCTCGTTCCCGGTCAGCGGGTCGGGGACGCGCCTGGCGAACGAGACCGTCGACTTCCGTATCGGCTTCAACGAGGGCACCAGCGCGGGCGTCAACACCTACGCGCCCAAGGTCACCGTCTACCCCGGCGGCCCCTGGCAGACGGTGGCGGCGGAGTACCAGAGCGCCGACAGCAACGGGACCGTGATGTACGACGTGCGGTTCAACGGCAAGGTGCGCTCCGACGGTCCGACCGGTTACGTGGTCACGGGTGAGCTGGACGCCATGGAGGGCCCCGGCGCGATGACGACCCAGTACGCCACAGTCGGATTCAAGTTCGGCAACGACGGTTGGCAGTACGAGACCTACGCGTGCAAGGACACCCCGCAGACCTTCACGTTCACCGGGGAGCGCGGGGCCGGTGACGGCGTGAAGGTGGTCGTAGGGGCGACGGCACAGGTCTTCAACCTGTACGGGTACGGCAAGGAGGTCGGCACCGCGCTGCCCGAGAAGTTCTGACCGGCTTCAACGGAGAGGCGGTCATCGCGGCCCGACTTCGCCGCCCTGGCCACCGAACGGGCCGGAGTACAGGCGGCGGGTATCGGCCCAAGACGGCGGTCCGACGCCGAGAATGGGAAGCGCGTAGCGATCTGGTGCGCGGGGGCGGCCCCGATCAGGGCTGATGTCGGCCCGGATGGGACGTCTGCGCGGGTGGGCAGGCACCGCCCGGCGTGGACCCCTCGAGGGGGAGGTGGCCGGCCCCCGCCTCAAGCCGCCGCCGTCACCCCAGGCTCCGCCGGGATCCGCAGTCGGCCCACCCGGAGCCAGCCCGCCGTCGCCTTCGCCGCCGAGCCGGCCGCCAGGCCCCAGGCGGCGCCCGTCACGCCCCAAGCGGCGTAGCCGCCCAGGAGGAGGGCCACCGACAGCAGGGAGAAGACCACCTGGAGCGAGAGGGTCGCCTTCGGGTTCAGCACCCGCAGGGTCAGCAGGGCGCAGGTGCCCAGGCCCATCACCGCGTACTGCGCCCCCGTCGCCGGGAGCAGGGCGGAGGCGGCCGCCCAGGTGTCGCCCAGCAGGTGGCGGCCCAGCCGGTCCGGCAGGGCGTACAGGACGGCCGCCCAGCCGGCGCCGACCACCGCGAGGGCGGCGCCCGTCAGGGCGGTCAGCCGGACCACGCCCCGCTTGCCGGACGCCCGGCCCACGATCGGGGGGCCGAAGGCGTTGGCGGAGTTGAACAGCACGTTCAGCGGCCCGAACAGGGTGGTGGCCCCGCGCAGCGCGCCCACCGCCAGCGGGGTCGCGAAGGCGCCCAGTCCGAGCACCGCGAGCTGGCTGGAGCCGTTGCCCACCGCGAACTCGACCACGAACCGCTGCCCGAGGTGTCCCCGGCGCAGGTACGGCCGTACGTCCCCGCGCACCCCCCGCACGTACGGGCGCAGCAGCCACACCCCCAGCCCCAGCGCGGGCAGCGCGGACACCCCCCACACCAGGACCAGCCGCCCGGCCGAAGCCCCCTGCGGCTGCACGGCCAGCGCCGCGACCACGCACACCAGCCGCAGCGCGTCCGCGGCCAGCGCCCGCTCGGGCACCCGCAGGGCGGAGAAGCAGTACCGCAGCCCGTCCTGCACGAGGACCAGCGGCAGCACGAGTCCCAGCGCGACGAACGCCCACCCGGCGCCGCCGCCCGGTACGACCAGCCCGGCGGCCACGAGCCCCAGCCCGGCCGCCCCCGCCGCCCCTGCCGTGAACAGCACCGAGGAGCGGCACACCGCCCCCAGCCGTCCGCCGGCCTCCTTCTCCAGCACCACGGTCTGCCCGACGTAGGCCATGTTCAGCCCGAGGAGCACGGTGAAGGTGACGTACACCATCGAGAAGTCGGCGAAGCCGGCCGCCGAGGACAGCCGGGCGGCCAGTACCAGCACCAGGATGTTGGTGGCGCTGGAGGCGGCCTGGTCCAGGACCGAGGCGACCGCGGCGAGGCCCCGCCGGCTCACCTCCGGCCCGAACGGACCGTGCGCAGGGCGACGGTGTCGCCGCCCTCGCCCGGCAGCCGCCCGCCGTCCGTGTCCGGCGCGGGCGCGGGAGGCTGCTGGACGGCCCCGGCGCCGGGGGACGTGTCCCGCTTGGACTTCTGCCCCGGCAGCGGGTGGTGCAGCACCGCGCCCAGCACGGTCCCGCCCGCCCCGCTGATCAGCTCGCGGATCCGGGCGAGGTCGCTGCGGTGCACCGCGCGCGGGTCGCAGACGACCAGGACCCCGTCGACGCGGTCGACGAGCGCGAGCGCGTCGGCGTACGAGAGCACCGGCGGCGCGAGCACGACGACGGTGGAGTTGGGGGAGTCGGCCTCGGAGATCAGCCGGGTGGCGCGCGGGGAGGTCAGGGCGCGGGCCACGTTGCGCACCCGGTCGCCCGGGATCAGGTCGAAGGCGCCCGACTCCCCGGCGTCGACCACCAGCTGCCGCCCGTCCGGCCACTCGGACTCCCCGGACCCGCCGACGGTGCCGCCGCCCGGCAGGTCCGTGCCGCCCGTGCCCGCGGTCAGCCGGCTCCAGCGCGGCCGGCCGCCCGCGTCCGTCGGCAGCTGGCTGGCCAGCACCGGGGTGCGCAGGTCGGCCTCGATGAGCAGGACGTCCTTGCCGGTCTCGGCGAAGGAGGCGGCCAGGTTCACGGCCACCGCGGCGGCCGTCTCGCTGCTGCCGCGCGGTGCGACGACCAGCAGCCGGCGCCGGTCGGCGAAGCGGGAGTCGTAGGCCAGCCGGAAGGCCACCGAGCGGTACTCCTCGGCGAGCCGAGGGTCGGCCTCGCCGGCCGCGAGCAGCGGGCCGCCGCCCGTCTTGTCCCGGGGCAGGTAGCCGAGTACGGGCGCGCGCAGGGACCGGGCCACGTCGCCCTCGGAGCGCGGCGCGGGGTCGAAGACCAGCCGCACCCAGGCGGCGAGCAGGCCGAGGGCCAGGCCGGTGGCCGCGCCCAGCGCGAGGGACATGGGCAGGCCCGGGCCGTCGGGCGCGCCGGGCGGGGTGGCCGGGCTGGTGATCCGGCCGGGGGTCATGTCCAGGGCCTGGAGCTTGCTGATGTTGTTGTTGAGGGTGTTGACCTTGCTCTGGAGGTCGGTCTTCGAGCCGAGCGCCGCGTCGCGGGCCGTGCCCGCGGGCATGTTGTTGATCTGCTTGGCGAGGTCGTCGAGCTGCTTGGCGACGGGGTCGCGCTGGTCCGCGTAGCCCTTGACCATCGTGTTGCGCGTGACGTCGAGGGCTTCCTGCCGCTTGTGCAGGTAGGCCTGGGCCATGCCGTTCGCCCGCTTGGCGGCCTCCTTGGGGGAGGAGGAGGTGTAGGTGAAGCGGAGCACCATCGTCTGCGGCGGGTTGGTCACCTGGAGGCCGGCGCGCAGCCCGGCGACGCCCTTGTCCGGGATGCCGAGGGTCTTCGCCGCCTGCTCGGCTATGGAGCCGGAGAGGGCGACCTGCCGCTCGGAGCCGATGTTGATGGCCTTGTCGGGCGCCAGGCTCGGGTTGAACGGGTCGTCGGTGGGGGCGCGCAGCACCACGTCCGCGACGGACACGTAGGTGTCGGCCGTGGAGACGCCGAGGTAGACGCCGCCCAGCAGGCCCACGGCCAGGCCGGCGCCGAGCAGCCGGCGGTAGCGCAGCAGCTGCCGGAACTGGTCCCTGAGGAGGTCCGGTTCGTCCTCGGGCGGGGCCGCTGCCGGGCGGTTCGTCTCGGTCACGACTGGGGACCCCCAAGTGCTTCGTCGATCAGTGCGTCGATGCGGGCCAGGCCCGCCTCACGGCTCAGGTGGGCCGCCACGTGGACGGGCCCGGCCGCGCCCAGCGCGTCCGCGCCCCCGGGGTCCTCCGCCAGGGCCCGGACGGCCCCCAGCAGGGCCTCGGGGTCCTCCGGCGGTACGAGCACCCCGGCGCCCGAACGTTCCACCTCCTGGGCGGTCCCGCCCTGTGCCGCGACGGAGGCGACGACGGGCCGGCCGGCCTGGAAGTAGGAGGTGAGCTTGGACGGAACGCTCATGTCCAGCACGGCCGCGTGCTGCGTGACCGCGAGCACGTCCGCCGCGGCGAGGATATCGGGGAACTCCCCGTCGGCGGCAGGGGGGATGATGTCGAGGTTGGGCACGTCGGCGGCGAGTTCGGCGAGGGCCGCGCGCTGGCTGCCGTCGCCCATCAGGACGAAGCGGACGCGGGGGTCGAGCCGGGCGGCGCCGACGAGGACTTCGAGGCCTTGCTTGAGGCCCATGTTGCCGGAGTGCAGGACCACGGTCTGGTCCGGGGCCCAGCCCAGGTGCCGGCGGGTCTCGCCGCGGGGCTTGGTGGGCTCCGGCACGTGCGACCAGTTGGGCACCACGCGGATCCGCCCCGGGGCCACGCCCATGCCGACGACCCGGTCCACGAAGGTCTCGTGGATGACGCCGACCAGGGCGGCCCGCTTGAGGGCGTACGCCTCGGCCCGCCCGGCCAGCGCGGCCGCCTTGTCCCCGCCGCTGATCCCGCTCTGCGCGGCCGCGGCCCCCATCAGGTCCTGGACCACGGGGACGAACGGGACCTTCCAGCGGGCGGCGAGCCGCGCGGCCAGCACCCCGCCGGCCAGGCTGGGCATCTGGGCCATCACCGCGTGCGGCTTCGGCATCCGGGGCGGGGCCACAGCCCCGTGCAGCAGAATCGATCCTTCGAACAGGGCCCGCTTCACGGCGGTCTGCCGCTCCGGCACCGTGTGCGCGCGCCGGTGCACGGTGACCCCCGCACGCTGTTCCGTGCGCCGCAGCGCCCCCTTGTACCCGGGCTCCAGGGACCAGGCCGGATAGTGCGGCATACCCGCCAGGACGTGGGTGTCATGGCCGGAACTCGCCCAGTGCTCCGCGATCTGGGTGGCGTACGGGCCTATGCCCGCGTGCTCCGGGGCGTAGTTGGTGGAAACCAGCAACAGCCGCCGGTGGCCGGATGTGGACACTGAACGTCCCCTTCTCCCCTGGATGATGCGCACGTCACCCTATGCGTTCACCGACAGGCTGTGGAACGTGCGCGCTATTGTCTGCTAATCCGCCGCGCCGGGGGGCGCAGCCTTGGGGGGTAACTCATGACGGAGCACCAGATGTCCGACACCGCACCGGTGGCGCGCCGGCCGTACCGGGTCGGCTACGCGCCCGGTGCCTACGACCTGTTCCACATAGGCCACCTCAACATCCTCCGGCACGCCCGCAGCCAGTGCGACTACCTCGTGGCCGGCGTGGTCTCGGACGAGATGGCCGAACTGGCCAAGGGGCGCCGCCCGATGATCCCGCTGGTCGAACGGCTGGAAATCGTCCGCAGCGTCAAGTACGTGGACGCCGCCTTCGTCGAGACGGTCCCGGACAAGGTGGAGACCTGGAAGCAGGTCCGCTTCGACGTCATCTTCAAGGGCGACGACTGGCGCGGCACGCCCAAGGGGGACAAGCTGGAACGGGACTTCGCCGCCCACGGGGTCGACGTCGTCTACTTCCCCTACACGGTGCACACCTCCAGCACCCAGCTGCGCCGCGCCCTGGACGCCCTCGCCCAGCCGCAGCCCGTCCCCCTGCACCAGCCGCTGACCGAGCCCCTCACCGCCGAACGGCGCTGAGCTCCCGGAACCACTTCGCGAGGAACGCCAGCAGGAACAGCGCGGCCACCGCGCCCAGCCCCGCGTACGCCCAGCGGAACAGCGCCCCGCCGCCCAGCAGCAGGAACACCAGGCAGAACACCCCGTAGTCCACGGGGAGCAGCGCCACCGCGCGCAGGGTCGAGGGCGCCGCCGCGGGACTCCCCGGGGCGGCCTTGGGCTTGAGCTTCTCGGTCAGCAGCCCGCCGAAGAAGGTCACCACCGCGGCGAACTGGAAGCCCAGCGGCACCAGCAGCCAGCCGTGCGCACCCGTGCCGTACGCGTCGGGGAAGCGGAAGAAGGCGATGAGCACGCAGGCGTGCAGCGCGGTCAGCTTGGCGGCGTCCACGACGTGGTCCAGCCATTCCCCCGCCGCGCTCCCGCCCCCGCGCAGCCGGGCCAGCTGGCCGTCGGCGGAGTCGAAGGCGAAACCGACCGCGAGCGCGGCCCACACGGCGACCCCCAGCCCCCAGGAGGGCGCGGCCAGGGCGACCGCGGCCACGGCGGCGAAGCTGAACGCGGCGCTGACCAGCGTCACCTGGTTCGGGGTCAGCCCCAGCCCGTACGAGAGCGCGGCCAGGTACCGGCCGGCGGGCCGGTTGACGAACCGGGAGTAGAGCGACACGCCCTTCGCCGACTTCTGCGCCCCGCGCAGCTCGCGCAGCGCCGTCCCCACCCTCGACATGCGTACTCCCGTTCGTGTGCCCGTGTGTTCGTATGTTCACGGAAAGGGCACATCATCGCAGGGCGAACCAGCGGAGTGGGCCACCTCCCTCAGCCCGCCACCCGCAGCAGCAGCACCGAGCGCGCCGGCACCGTCAGCGGCCGCCCGGCCCGGTACCGGATCCCCGGCGCGGCCTCCTGATCCTCCCGCGAGGTGTCCAGGACGAGCTCGTACTCCCCGGCCCACGGCGGCCCGGGCAGCACCCACTCCACCGGCCGGTCCCCGGAGTGCAGCAGCGCGAGGAAGCTGTCGTCCGTCACCTGCCGGCCCCGCTCGTCGCGCCCCGGGATGTCCCGCCCCGACAGGTACAGCCCCACCGCCGCCGACGGCGCGTACCAGTCCCGCTCCGTCATCTCCGCCCCCGCCGGGGTGAACCAGGCCAGGTCCCGCAGCCCGTCCGCGCCCTGGGCCCGGCCCGAGAAGAACGCCCTGCGGCGCAGCACCGGATGCGACCGGCGCAGTGCCACCAGCCGCCGGGCCAGCGCGAACAGCCCCCTCCACGCCGGATCCTCCAGCAGTGACCAGTCCACCCAGCCGATCCCGTTGTCCTGGCAGTACGCGTTGTTGTTGCCGCCCTGGGTCCGCCCGAACTCGTCCCCCGCCACCAGCATCGGCACGCCCGTCGACAGCAGCAGCGTGGTCAGCAGGTTCCGCAGCTGCCGCCGCCGCAGCGCCGCGATCCGCGGATCGTCCGTCTCGCCCTCGGCCCCGCAGTTCCACGCACGGTTGTCGTCGGTGCCGTCCCGGTTGGCCTCGCCGTTGTCCTCGTTGTGCTTGCGCTCGTACGACACCAGGTCGCGCAGGGTGAAGCCGTCGTGCGCCGTCACGAAGTTCACCGAGGCGTACGGCCGCCGCCCGCCCCAGGCGTACAGGTCGCTCGACCCCGACAGCCGGTACCCCAGGTCCCGCACGTCGGGCAGCGCACCCCGCCAGAAGTCCCGCACGGCGTCCCGGTAGCGGTCGTTCCACTCCGTCCACAGCGGCGGGAACGCCCCCACCTGGTAGCCGCCCGAGCCCACGTCCCACGGCTCCGCGATCAGCTTGACCCGGCGCAGCACCGGGTCCTGGGCGATCACCGCGAGGAACGGCGACAGCATGTCCACGTCGTGCATGGAGCGGGCCAGCGCCGCCGCCAGGTCGAAGCGGAAGCCGTCCACCCCCATCTCCGTCACCCAGTACCGCAGCGAGTCGGTGATCAGCCGCAGCACGTGCGGCCGCCCGGCGTGCAGGGTGTTCCCGCAGCCCGTGTAGTCGGCGTAGCGGCGCTGGTCGGACTGGAGCCGGTAGTAGCCCCGGTTGTCCACCCCGCGCAGCGACAGGGTCGGGCCCAGCTCCCCGGCCTCCGCGGTGTGGTTGTAGACCACGTCGAGGATGACCTCGATCCCGGCCGCGTGCAGGGCCTTCACCATCCGCTTGAACTCGCCCACCTGCTCCCCGGCCGTCCCGCTGGCCGAGTACCCGGCGTGCGGGGCGAAGTAGCCCACCGAGTTGTAGCCCCAGTAGTTGCGCAGCCCCCGCCGCAGCAGGTGGTCCTCGTGCGCGAACTGGTGCACCGGCAGCAGCTCCACCGCCGTCACCCCCAGCCGCACCAGGTGCTCCACCGCCGCCGGGTGCGCCAGCCCCGCGTAGGTGCCGCGCAGCTCCTCGGGCACACCCGGATGGCGCATCGTGAACCCGCGCACGTGCAGCTCGTAGATGACCGAGTCGGCCCAGGGCGTCTTCGGCCGGACGTCGTCGGCCCAGTCGTCGTCATCGTGGACGACGACCCCCTTCGGCACGAACGGCGCCGAGTCCCGGTCGTCGCGCACGGTGTCCGCGATGTACTGCTGCGGCCAGTCCCGGACGTGCCCGTACACCTCGGGCGGCAGCGAGAAGTCCCCGTCCACGGCCCGCGCGTACGGGTCCAGCAGCAGCTTCGCCGGGTTGTACCGGGCCCCCGTCCAGGGGTCCCAGCGCCCGTGCACCCGGAACCCGTACCGCTGCCCGGGCCGCACGCCGGGCACGAACCCGTGCCAGATCTCGTGCGTCAGCTCGCCCAGGGTGCAGCGGGTCTCCGTGCCCAGGGCGTCGAACAGGCACAGCTCCACCGCCTCCGCGCCCGGCGCCCACAGCGCGAAGTTGGTGCCCGCCACCCCGTCGGGGCCCACGTGGAAGCGGGCGCCCAGCGGGTGCGAGGAACCGGGCCACACCGGCGGCCCCGGATGCGAGGCCGCCCGTAACACCCGCGCCTGGACCCGCTCCCGCACGGCGTCCATGTCCGGGCCGCCCCGCGGGGCGGCCACGGTGGGATCGCTGGCGGCGGTATCCACCGCCTCTTGCTCGGCTGCGCTCGACACTGCCCGCCTCCACGGCTCCTGGGTACCGGCGGGGGGAGTGCGGCCCGGCGTCCCGGCCAGGGCCCGCCCCCGTCTGGTCCTTCACACTGTTCTGCCCCCACTGCCGTACCCGGAACGTGTCCGGACCCCACGTTTCCCCCGGAGGGCCCCCGTCGTTGGACGGGGCGTGACACTTCTGACGAGGCGGGCAGGGGCGGGATGGGCCGCCGTGGCGGTGTGGGCGGTCCTGCTGGGCGGCCTCACCGGCTGCACCGGGGACGGCGGCTCCCCGGTCGAGGTGCAGCTGCCCGGCAAACCGCGCTCGCCCGACGAGGCCATCCGCATCACCCCCGACGACAACGCCAAGGGGGTCCCGGCCGACGGCCCGCTGCGGGTCAACGTCCCCGAGGGCCGGCTGGAGCGGGTCACGGTCACCAAGGTGGAGGACGCCCAGCAGGAGCAGGTCCCCGGCTCCATCGCCGCCGACGGGCTCAGCTGGAGCCCCGACCCGGAGGCGGGGCGCCTCGCGCTCGCCGCCAAGTACACCGTCGACGCCGTCGCCGTCGACGGGCACAACCGCCGCCAGGCCCGCCACACCACCTTCACCACCTACGTCCCCGAGGAGCGGTTCATCGGCTACTTCAAGCCCGAGAACCGCTCCACCGTCGGCACCGGCATGATCGTCTCCTTCAACTTCAGCCGGGCCGTCAAGAACCGCGCCGACGTCGAACGGGCCATCACCGTCACCTCCGACCCGGCCGTGCCCGTCGTCGGCCACTGGTTCGGCTCCGAGCGCCTGGACCTGCGGCCCAGGGAGTACTGGAAGCCCGGCACCCAGGTCACGGTGAACATGAAGCTCCGCGACGTCCAGGGCGCCCCGGGGGCCTACGGCATCCAGGACAAGACCATCAAGTTCACCATCGGCCGCTCCCAGGTCTCCACCGTCGACGCCGCCGCCCACACCATGGAGGTCCGCCGCGGCGGCGAGCTGCTGTCCACCATCCCCGTCAGCGCCGGCGCGCCGAAGAACACCACCTACAACGGCAAGATGGTGGTGATGGAGATGTTCGACGTCACCCGCATGAACGGCGCCACCGTCGGCTTCACCAGCGAGGACGGCAAGGGCGAGTACGACATCCCCGACGTCCCGCACGCCATCCGGCTCACCGCCTCCGGCACCTTCCTGCACGGGAACTACTGGGCCAGCCCCGAGACCTTCGGCACCACCAACACCAGCCACGGCTGCGTGGGCCTGCGCGACGACAAGGGCGGCGGCTCCGACACCCCGGCGGGCTGGTTCTTCGACCGGACGCTGATCGGGGACGTGGTGGAGGTCGTGAACTCCCAGGACAAGACCGTCGCCGCGAACAACGGACTGGGCGGCTGGAACATGTCCTGGGCCGACTGGGTCGCCGGCTCCGCCATCAGCTGACCCGCGCTGCAATCGAGTGATCGTCACACCGGAATGACGTAGCCGGGGAGTGTCTTCCGTCCGCCACGCCGGGCCCCGCCCGCAGCCTGGCAGGGCCATCAGCGCAGGCGATGGCCCGATTTCCTGGACGGAGCGTCATGTCAGCAAGCACCTGGACCCTCGGGCTGGCCGTGGGAGCCGTACTCGCGGCCACCGCCGGGGCCCCCTCGGCCCTGGCGGCCGGCCCCGGCCCCGGCCCCGGTACCGCCCCGCCGGCGGCCCGCGCCCTGAGGGCCCCGCTGCCCGGCGGCCTCGGTCCGTGCATCCCCGGAGGCACCGGACCGGGCCAGGGCTGCCCGCCCGTCTGGCCCGACCCCAACAACGGGCCCTTCACCGGCCGGGACAACGGCATCAACCTCTTCGTCGGCGGCGACATGCAGGTCCGCCGCGGGGCCGCCGAAGCCGAGGGCAAGGTCGTGGTCCTCGGCGACTTCGACATGAACAAGTCGGCCGGCGGCAGGGTCTACAACGTGGGCATCGCCGGCGTCGGCTCCCGGGTCCCCCCGGCGGACGGCTCGGACTTCCTGACCACCGGCGACGACATCACGGTCGCCTCCGGCCAGCGGCTCCTCGCCGACGGCGGCGTCGTCCGCTACGCGGGCACCCTCACCGGCACGGTCACCGGCACCCCCGTCCACGACGCGAACGCCGCCGCCCCCTACACCGCCCTGCGCGGCCGGCTCGGCGCCGCGAGCACCTGCTACGCCTACCCCCAGGGCGCCCCGCGCACCGCCACCGGCCGGGCCGTCTGGAGTGCGCAGGGGACGGCCTTCACCGGTGACGGCGTCTCCATGCTCCAGGTCTTCAACGTGGACTTCGACCTCGCGGGCCCCGGCACCGCCCAGCAGAGCGTCAGCTTCTCGGGCATCCCGGCCGGCGCCACCGTCCTCGTCAACGTCACCGGCGCCGCCCGCACGCTGCGCGTCAACAACGTCATGCTGCCGCCCGGGCTGCGCGAGCGGCTGCTGTGGAACTTCCCCGACGCCACGGCCGTCGGTATCGCCGGCTCGGCCCAGCTCGGCGGCAGCGTGCTGATCGGCAAGGACGCCTCCCTGGCGACCGTCTCCGTCATCGGCATGAACGGACGCTTCTTCACCGCCGGCAGCGTCGTCCACACCAGCCCGACCGAGACCACCGGCCTCGGCGCCGAGTTCCACGCCTACCCCTTCGACGGCGACCTGCCCGAATGCGCCCCCACCCCGCCGGTCACCGGACGCGTCTCCGTGCTGAAGACCGACGAGGAGGGCCGCCCCCTGCCCGGGGCCCGCTTCGAGCTGTGGCGCGAGACCAACGGCGTGGCGGGCCTCCAGACCGACGGCGCGAACGCCGACACCAAGGTGACCGACTGCACCACCCCCGCCGACGGCACCTGCACCCGCGAGGAGGAGCTCGGCACCTACTACTGGCGCGAGACGGCCGCGCCCAGCGGGTACGAACTGCCCGCGAACCCGGTCTCCACGCTGGTCCTGACGCGGGAGAACGCCGAGCGGGGGGTGAGCGTCACCGCCCCGAACCGCCGCACGACGCCCCCCGAGCCCAGCGCCAAGGTGGTGCTGCACAAGGTCGACCTGGAGAGCGGCGAGCCCGTCCCCGGCGGCCGCTTCGAGCTGTGGCGCGAGACCAACGGGGTCCCGGACCTCCAGACGGGCGGCCAGGACCCCGACACCCGGCTCGACGGCACCTGCGTGACGGACACCCAGGGCAGCTGCACCGTGGAACTGCCCGTCGGCGAGCGCTACTACTGGCGTGAGGTCGGCGTCCCCGACGGCTACGAGCGCCCCGCCGACCCGGTCACCGCCTTCGACCTGGACGAGGCCGCCGTCGTCGACGGTGCCGTCGTCACCGTCCGCAACGAGCGCAAGGACGTGGAGCACCCCGGCTCCATCAAGGTCGTCAAGAAGGACGCCAAGACCCGCAAGCCCCTGGCCGGCGGCGTGTTCCAGCTGTGGAAGGAGGCCAACAACACCGAGGGCCTGCAGACCGGGGGCCAGTACCCCGACGAGCGCGTCGGTGAGCCCTGCACCACCGGCGGCAACGGGGCCTGCACGTTCGACCGGCTCGACCCGGGCTCGTACTACGTCCTGGAGACGGCGGCCCCCGACGGCTACGCCCTGCCCGCCGACCGGGTCACCGGCCCGCTGAAGGTGGACGGCGCCGCGGGCCGGGAGATCGTGGCCCTGGTCTTCAACAAGCGGGACAAGCACGGCAAGCCGGACCACGACAAGCCGGGCCACGAGGGCCACGAGGGCCACGACAAGCCGGGCCACGAGGAGCACGGCGAGCACGACGGTCCCCACGGGCCGGGCCACGACAAGCCCGGCCACGACGGGCACGGCCTGCCGGGCCTCGGCGGCGACTGGACCGCGACCCGCGGCCGGAGCTGACGCACCGACGGCCGGTGCGCCCCCGCGCACCGGCCGTCCGCAGGTCCGGGGCCCGCCCGCCGTGACGGCGGTTGGGACGGAACGGTGACATGACCGTGCCTATTCGTAATCCCCCCATGTGATTTCCTGGCGGCAAGCGCGCGACTGTCCGTGCGCGGGGGACATGGGGAGAACACGAGTGAACCTGCAGCCGATACGCGGCCGCGTCCGCACCGGCCTGCCGGCCCTGCTGCTGGGCGCGGCCCTTCTGCTCACCACGGCGTGCAGCAACGGCGGCGGCGACGCCGCGGGCGGCGGCGGTGGCGGCAACGGGAAGTCCGGCGGCGGCAACGCGGCCAAGGCCAACACCGAGGCCTCGAAGGCCGTGGTCAGCGTCAAGCCGGACGACGGGGCCAAGGAGGTCGCCACCAACGGCGTCCTGAAGATCTCCAGCACCGGCGGCAAGCTGACCACGGTCACGGTCGCCGACACGAAGGGCAACGCGGTCGAGGGCAAGCTGACCCCCGACGGCACCGGCTGGGAGCCCGCCCGCAACCTGGCCTCCGCCACCGAGTACAAGGTGCACGCGGTCGCCAAGGACGAGGCCGGCCGGGAGTCCGCCAAGGACACCACCTTCACCACCCTCACCCCGCAGAACACCTTCGTCGGCCACTACACGCCCGAGGACGGCTCGACCGTCGGCGTGGGCATGCCGGTGTCGATCAACTTCACCCGCGGCATCACCAACACCGAGGCCGTGGAGAAGGCCATCACGGTCACGGCCGAGCCCTCCGTCCCGATCGAGGGCCACTGGTTCGGCAACGACCGCCTCGACTTCCGCCCCGAGAAGTACTGGGCCGCCGGCACCAAGGTCACCGTGAAGCTCGCCCTCGACGGCGTCGAGGGCCGCCCCGGGGTCTACGGCAAGCAGACCCGTACGGTCACCTTCACCGTCGGCCGCTCGCAGGTCACCACCGTCGACGCGAGCGCGCACACGATGCAGGTCGTCCGTGACGGCCAGGTCCTCAAGGACATCCCGATCACCGCGGGCGCCCCGGCGACGACCACCTACAACGGGCAGATGGTCATCAGCGAGAAGTACAAGGTGACCCGGATGAACGGCGCCACCGTCGGCTTCGGCGGCGAGTACGACATCTCGGACGTCCCGCACGCCATGCGCCTGTCGAACTCCGGCACCTTCGTCCACGGCAACTACTGGGCCCCCTCCAGCACCTTCGGCTCGGAGAACGTCAGCCACGGCTGCGTCGGCCTGGAGGACGAGCGCGGTGCCGGGGACCCCAACACCCCCGCCGCCTGGTTCTTCAACGAGTCCCTCATCGGCGACGTGGTGATCGTGAAGAACTCCAAGGACAAGCAGATCGCCCCGGACAACGGCCTCAACGGCTGGAACATGGACTGGGCGGAGTGGAAGAAGTAGACGGATCGCCCCGCTGATCCGGTGGCCCGGTGGCTGTGACCCACAGCACCGGGCCACTTCGCGTGCAGCGCCCTTCCGGGGGAGACCCCCGGACCCCCGGCCGCTAACCTCCCCCGTATGACCATCTCTCTCGAAGTCTCCGAAGGCGTCGGCACCATCCGCCTGGACCGCCCGCCCATGAACGCCCTGGACATCGCCACCCAGGACCGGCTGCGCGAGCTCGCCGTGGAGGCGACCGACCGCGCCGACGTGCGCGCCGTCGTCATCTACGGCGGGGAGAAGGTGTTCGCGGCCGGCGCGGACATCAAGGAGATGCAGACCATGGACCACGCGGCGATGATCGCCCGGTCCCGCGGGCTGCAGGACGCCTTCACGGCCGTGGCCCGGATCCCCAAGCCGGTCGTCGCCGCCATCACCGGCTACGCGCTCGGCGGCGGCTGCGAGCTCGCGCTCTGCGCCGACTACCGGATCGCCGCCGACAACGCCAAGCTCGGCCAGCCCGAGATCCTGCTCGGCCTGATCCCCGGCGCGGGCGGCACCCAGCGGCTGTCCCGGCTGGTCGGCCCCTCCCGGGCCAAGGACCTCATCTTCACGGGCCGGATGGTCAAGGCCGACGAGGCGCTCACCCTGGGCCTCGTGGACCGGGTCGTGCCCGCCGCCGAGGTGTACGAGCAGGCGCACGCCTGGGCTTCGAAGCTCGCCCAGGGCCCGGCGATCGCCCTGCGCGCGGCGAAGGAGTGCGTGGACGCCGGCCTGGAGGCCGACATCGACACCGGTCTGGCCATCGAACGCAACTGGTTCGCCGGGCTGTTCGCCACGGAGGACCGCGAGCGCGGCATGCGCAGCTTCGTCGAAGAGGGCCCGGGCAAGGCGAAGTTCGTCTAGGCGCGGTCGGACGGGTGAACCCCTGCGGGTGGTTTAGCGGGGCCTTAAGCCAGCCTTAAGGCGAAACGGTTGATCAACGCAGGGTGATCGCTTCCCCTCGCACCGTCACCGCAGGTCAACGCGGGCCGGTGGGCATCCGGTTGCCCCTCGCATATGCCCGTGCGCCCTACTGGAATCCTCGATTCCGGGGGGCGTATTCCCGTGGAACGGCCCGGCCGGGCGCGGCGGCCCTCCATGATGGGTGCATGGCGGGCCTGGAGGGTGTGGAACAGCCGCGGCAGCGCGGGAGCGCTATGGCCGTACGGCTCACGGTGGCGGTCGAGGACGAGCAGGGCCTCACGGCGCTGGAGTCGTACGGCAACCCGGCGGAGGCGGAGGTGACCCTGCCCTCCATGCCGGAGTCCGCGAGCACGGCCCGCCGGCTCACCCAGGGCGTGGTGGTGCGCTACTGGGGCCTGTCGCCGCAGATCGCCGAGCACGCCGTCCTGCTGGTCTCCGAGCTCGTCGGCAACGCCGTGCGCCACACCGGGGCCCGTTCCTTCGGCTTACGGATGCTGCGCCGCCGCGGCTGGATCCGCGTGGAGGTGCGCGACCCCTCGCGGGGGCTGCCCTGTCTGATGCCGGTGCACGAGCTGGACACCACCGGCCGGGGCCTCTTCCTCGTCGACAAGCTGTCCGACCGCTGGGGTGCCGACCTGCTGCCGCGCGGCAAGATCACCTGGTTCGAGATGCGGGTGGCGGACCGCTGACCCCCCCCCGGAACGCCAGAAACCCCCTGTCGCCGAGGTGGGGCGCTGCGGGGGTTTCGTGGGCGCCGAGGACCGGTGGGGTGTGTGGTCCTCGGCGGGTGGGCTTCGCTCGGGTCAATGGGAAGCCGTGATTCCGACTATGACAGACGAGGGCCCAAATGCCAAAAGTCCCTACTCGGACATAAGTGGGCATATCCTAAGAGTTTTCATCTAAATCTTAGGTGAGGTGGGCCACTGGCCTCGCAATCCATGAATGACTATCCACCGCTCCGCGTAATTCATTGATCGTATACCGGACGGCCACCTCCTCGGCCGCCACTTCCGAACGTCCCAAACTGGGTCAATCAATACCTTCAGGGGCGTTCGCCACTTAAATGGGCAGGTGCTCTGTTATCCAGACCGCCGAACCGCCCTGCGCGCCACGGCGGCGGTCGCCGCCGGTGCCCTCACCGCGGCCTGCGGCACGGGCGGCGCCCCCTCGGCTCCCCGGCCCGTCCAGGCCGCCCCCGCCCGGCCCGACGCGGCCCGGCCCGACGCCGCCAAACCCGCCCCGGCGGCAGCCCCCGCCCCACGCCGCTTCCCGGGGCAGCCCGTCGAGATCGCGCACGGCCCGCGCGACCGGCCGAAGGTCGCACTCACCTTCCACGGCAACGGCGACCCCGCCACCGCCCGCGCCGTGCTCGCCGAAGCCGAGAAGGCCGGCGCGCACGTCACCGTCCTGGCCATCGGCACCTGGCTCGACGACCACCCCGACATGGCCCGCCGGATCCTCGACGGCGGCCACGAGCTCGGCAACCACACCCACCACCACCTCGCGATCAACTCCCTGCCCGAGGCGGAGGCCTACGCCGAGATCACCGGCTGCGCCCAGCGCCTCAAGCGCCTCACCGGCTCCATCGGCACCTGGTTCCGCCCCTCGCAGACCCAGAACGCCACCCCCCTCGTCCAGAAGCTGGCCCAGCGGGCCGGCTACCCGCACGTCCTCTCGTACGACGTGGACTCCCTCGACTTCACCTCGCCCGGCGCCGCGACCGTCATCAGCAACGTCACCGGGACCATCCACGGCGGATCGGTGGTGAGCCTGCACTTCGGCTACGCGGACACGGTCGACGCGATGCCGCCCCTCCTCGAAGAACTCGCGCGCCGCAAGCTGCGCGCGGTGACCACCACGGAGCTGCTGACCCCATGACGACCACCCGCCTTCCCCGGAAGGCCACCGCGCTGCTGGCCGGTCTGGTCCTCGCCGCCCTGGCCGGCTGCGGATCGGCCGACAAGTCGCCCGCCGAGGCGCTCGGCTCCAAGGGGCCCGCCAACCCCGTCAAAGCCGTGCCCGCCGTGCCGCCGGGGCTGGCCGGGATGCCCCCGGTGCTCGACCCGGCCGACGTGTACGCGGCGGACCGGCCGAACCAGCTCTCCCCGGTGGTCAAGAACTTCCCGTCGCGCGTCTACGTGCCGAACACCAACTCCAACACGGTGTCCGTCATCGACCCGGCCACCTACAAGGTCATCGACACCATCCCGGTCGGCGTCCAGCCGCAGCACGTGGTGCCCTCCTGGGACATGAAGACCCTGTGGGTCAACAACAACCGCGGCCACACCCTCACCCCCATCAACCCCGCCACCGGCGAGGCGGGCGAGCCGGTCGAGGTCCACGACCCGTACAACCTCTACTTCACCCCCAACGGCAAGTACGCCGTCGTGATGGCCTCCATGGACCGCGAGCTGGTCTTCCGCGACCCGCACACCATGAACCGGGTCAAGACCGTCCCCGTGACCTGCTTCGGCGTCAACCACGCCGACTTCTCCCTCGACGGCCGCTACTTCATCGTCAGCTGCGAGTTCTCCGGGGAGCTGCTCAAGGTCGACACCGAGAAGATGGAGGTCATCGGGCAGCAGAAGCTCCCCTTCGAGGGCGCGATGCCGCAGGACGTGAAGATCTCGCCCGACGGGAAGACCTTCTACGTCGCCGACATGATGGCGCACGGCATGTGGGTGCTCAGCGGCGACAAGTTCGACGTCCCCAAGCTGCTGCCCACCGGCAAGGGCTGCCACGGCCTCTACATCAGCCGCGACTCCCGCGAGATGTACGTCTCCAACCGTGGCGAGGGCAGCATCTCGGTCTTCGACTTCAAGAAGAACGCGCTCACCAAGAAGTGGGAGCTGCCCGAAGGCGGCAGCCCCGACATGGGCGGGGTCTCGGCCGACGGCAAGGTGCTCTGGCTGTCCGGCCGCTACAACTCCGAGGTCTACGCCATCGACACCACCACCGGCAAGGAGCTCGCGAAGATCCCCGTCGGCAGCGGCCCCCACGGCCTGGCCGTCTACCCCCAGCCCGGCCGCTACTCGCTCGGCCACACCGGCATCTTCCGCTAGGGCCGCCCGCCCGCACGGGAACGCGACCGCGTCCCGGGAGCCCGCCCGCGGCTCCCGGGACCCGTGGGCGGGGGCCGCCCCCGGTGCGGCTACCCTGAGCCGGTCAACAAGCACCAGGAAGGGGTGGCCCCATGGCGGACATCGACAAGGCCCGCGAGACGTTCGACCGGTTCGACGAGAACGGCGACGGCGTCATCACGGCCGACGAGTACAGCGCGGCCATGAAGGCGATGGGGGACCACTTCGTCACCCCCGCGATCGCCGACGCGATCATCGCGGCGAAGGACCTCAACGGCGACAAGCTGCTGAGCTTCGACGAGTTCTGGGCCGACCTGAACAAGTAAGGCCCCGCCGAACGGGCGCCGCGCCCGCCTCCGTCCCGCCCGCCGGGGCGGGGGCGCGTCAGGCCCCGCTCGGACCCTTCATGTCCTCGACCTCGGCGAGGGCCTCCTCCAGCCAGCCGAGCCAGAAGCCCTCCAGGGCGATCCCCCCGTGCAGCACGAGCCGGCGCAGCCGGTCCGGGTCGGCGTTCCGCCCCGCCGGGAAGTCCTTCGCCTCGATGGCCTCGTACTCCGCGAGCTGGGCCCGGTGCAGCTCCAGGTGCCGCCGCAGCTCCGCACCCAGCCCCTGCGGCCCCACCACGGCCGCCGCCCGGATCCGCAGCAGCAGCGCGTCCCGCATCGGCTTGGGGTCCTGCCGCTCGTCCACCCACCGGGCCAGCTCCGCGCTGCCGTCGGGCAGCACCTCGTACTCCTTCTTCTGCCCCCGCACGGGCGCCTCGCTGGGCAGCGCCCGGATCAGCCCGGCCTCCTCCAGCCGCCCCAGCTCCCGGTAGATCTGCTGGTGCGTCGCCGACCAGAAGTACCCGATCGACTTGTCGAACCGCCGCGTCAGCTCCAGCCCCGACGAGGGCTTCTCCAACAACGCGGTGAGAATGGCATGAGGCAGCGACATGCCGCCATGTTAGGTGTGGGCAATCGTCCCGCAGGGCGGGACGGGTGGGCACACCGGGACAACCCCGCCCCGCGGCTCCGACCCCGCCCGGCCCCGGCACGGCCTCCGCTCAGCCCAGCGCCCCCAGCTCCTCGGGCGTACGCGGCCCCGGAACCCCGTCCGGCAGCATCCCCTTGGCCCGCAGGAACGCCCCCACCACCGGCGCCCACGCCACCCGCAGCCCGGCGGACGCCAGCAGCTCCGGATCCGACAGCAGCCCGGCGGCGGCCCCCACCCGAACCCCGGAGGGCGTGAGCACAGCCGCGTCGTCCGCCCACCGGACCGCCAGGTCCACATCGTGGGTCGCCATCACCACCGTCGTGCCCGCCGCCCGCAGCCCCGCCAGGACGTCCAGCAGCCGCTCCTGCCCGTCCGGGTCGAGCCCGGCCGTCGGCTCGTCCAGGATCAGCACCCGCGGCGCCATCGCCACCGCGCCCGCGATCGCCGCCCGCTTGCGCTGCCCGTACGACAGCAGGTGCGTCGGCCGGTCGCGCAGCGCGGTGATGTCCAGGGCCGCCAGCGCGGAGTCCACCCGTGCGCGGACCTCCGCCTCCGCCAGCCCCAGGTTCATCGGGCCGAAGGACACGTCCTGCTCCACGGAGGCCGCGAACAGCTGGTCGTCGGGGTCCTGCACCACCAGCTGGACGGTGGTGCGCAGCCGCGTCAGCCCCCGCCGGTCGTACGCCACCTCCGTACCCTCCAGCCGCAGCGCCCCCGACGCGGGCCGCAGGCCCCCGCTCAGCAGCCGCATCAGTGTGGTCTTGCCGCTGCCGTTGCGGCCCAGCAGCACCAGCGCCCGCCCCTCGGCGATCGCGAAGTCCACGCCCGACAGCACGGCCGGCCCGTCCTCGTACGCGTACCCCGCGCCGACCAGCTCCACCAACGGGGTCACAGCCCCAGCTCCTTCAGTACGAGGGTCCCCGCGACCAGGGCGGTCAGGAGGGCGGCGGCGGCCGCCAGGAACCGCCGGGACAGCCGCGCCGGCGGGACCAGCACCCGCAGCGCGCCGTCGTAGCCGCGCCCCGCGAGCCCCTCCTGGAGCCGGGCGGCGCGGTCGAAGGCCCGGACGAACGAGGTCGCCGCGAGCCCGGCCACCGAACGCCAGGCGGCGGCCCGCCCGGCCTGCCCGAGCCGGGCCGCCTGGGCCCGGCGGACCTGCGCGAGGGAGTCCAGCAGCAGGAAGCCGATCCGGTACATGACCAGGGCCACGTCCACCACCGGCGCCGGCACCCCGGCCCGGACCAGCCGGGGCAGCACGTCGGAGACGGGCGTGGTGAAGGCGAACAGCAGCACCCCCAGCGAGGCGGCCGAGGTGCGCAGCAGCAGGTCCAGCGCGTGTCGGGGCCCGTCCGGGGCCGGCGCGAGGAACCCGTCCGGGCCGCCCACCGACACCAGCAGCGGCAGCGCGCCCGTGACGCAGAACCCGAGCGGGACCCGGAAGGCCCGCCACAGCTGCCGCCCGGACACCCCGGCGGGCCCCAGCAGCACCGCCAGGGTCGCGGCGGCCACCAGCGGCCCGCCGGGCCACGGGGGCAGGGACACGGCGGTGACGGTCAGCCCGAACCCGAGCAGGGCCTTCTCCAGCGGATGGCGGCCCCGCCAGCGGCTGGAGTGCGCCGCGACGTCGATGGGCAGCACCGGCTACGGCTCCCGCGCGGGCTCGGCGGGGGCCTGCGGTGCCCCGGCTCCGGCCGCCGCTTCGGCGAGGGCCTGCGCGGCGCCCTGCCGGCGGCCCCGGCGGACCCCGAAGTAGTACGCGAGCACGCCCGCGCCCAGCGCCGCCTGGAGGGCGAACAGCGCGGACTCGATCTCGCCCGACGGGGGCTCGTACAGCGGGGAGAACCAGGGCTCGTAGTCCGGCTTCAGCTCGGTGATGGCCGACTCCGCCTGGGCGTCGGCGCCCGCGAAGGGCTCCTCCTTGCCCTCGCCGAGCCCCAGCGCGAGCGGGAGTACGGC
Source organism: Streptomyces sp. NPDC058157 (assembly GCF_042884105.1). Lineage (NCBI taxonomy): Bacteria > Bacillati > Actinomycetota > Actinomycetes > Kitasatosporales > Streptomycetaceae > Streptomyces > Streptomyces sp. NPDC058157. Next base: position 8,776 of record NZ_JBHVUQ010000045.1, on the reverse strand, counting down.
CAGGGCCGCCACCAGGAGCAGCAGCAGGGTGTTGATCTTGCCGTTCCTGCTCATCAGGCCGCCGCCCCCTCGGTCCGCTTCGCCCCGGTCAGCTTGGCGACGCCGAGCCGGACCAGGTCGGACTTGCTGGACTGCATCAGCAGCCGCATCACGAGCACGGTCAGCAGCCCCTCGCTGACGGCGAGCGGGATCTGGGTGAGGGCGAAGATGCCGGCGAACTTCTCCAGGGAGCCCAGGAAGCCGCTGGCCGGGTCCGGGAAGGCGAGGGCCAGCTGGACCGAGGTCACGCAGTAGGTGACCAGGTCGGCGAAGAAGGCGCCGAAGAAGACGGTGACCATCAGCGGAGCGCCGGACCTGCGCAGCAGCCGGTAGACCGCGTACCCGGCCCACGGGCCGGCGATGGCCATGGAGAAGACGTTGGCGCCCAGGGTGGTGAGGCCGCCGTGCGCCAGCAGCAGGGCCTGGAACAGCAGGGTGATCGTGCCGAGCACCGCCATGATGGGCGGCCGGAAGAGGATGGCGCCGAGCCCGGTCCCGGTGGGGTGAGAGCAACTGCCCGTCACCGAGGGGATCTTCAGGGCGGACAGGACGAACGTGAACGCACCGGACGCGCCGAGGAGCAGTGTGCTCTCGGGGTGGGACTTCACCTCGCGGGTCAGGGCGCGGACCCCGTGGACGACGAACGGGGCGGACGCGGCGCCCCAGGCGGCCGCGTGCAGCGGGGGCAGGAACCCCTCGGCTATGTGCATGAGTTGGGAGACCTCTCCAGCACCTCGTGGATGGACGTGAGCGCCCCGGCCGGTCTCCTGGCTGACGGGTACTGCCGCCCTGGCTCCGCCTTCCCGGGTCCGTGCGGTCTCCCGCGCGGTCCCAGTGGCTCCCGCGAGGGGTGGAGCTGGACTTCCCGATCACAGTGGCGAGGGCCGCACCGGTTTTCCACCGGTTTCCCGAACACCAAGGCCAGCTGACCCTAGTCGCCCGCACGGACCGGTATCAACCCGGACCGATCCGGCCGATCGGATGGCTGGATTCCGTTTCGCCCCCCGGACGGGCCCCGAGCGCTGGCGGGGCCGGCGGCCGGCCCGCAGGGTGGGGGCGTGGCCACCTACGACTACTCCGACCTGTCCGCCGTCTACGTCAACTGCACCCTCAAGCGCTCGCCGGAGACCAGCAACACCGAGGGGCTGATCTCGCGGAGCCGCGCCGTCATGGAAGCGGCCGGCGCCCGGACCTCGCTGATCCGCGCCGTCGACCACGACATCGCCACCGGCGTCTGGCCGGACATGACCGACCACGGCTGGGAGAGCGACCAGTGGCCGGTGCTCTACAGCCAGATCATGGACGCCGACATCCTGGTCCTCTGCGGCCCCATCTGGCTCGGCGACAACAGCTCGGTGATGAAGCGGGTCATCGAGCGGCTCTACTCCTGCTCCTCGCTGCTGAACGAGCACGGCCAGTACGCCTACTACGGGCGGGTCGGCGGCGCGCTGATCACCGGCAACGAGGACGGCGTCAAACACTGCGCCATGAACGTCCTCTACAGCCTCCAGCACCTGGGCTACGCCATCCCGCCCCAGGCGGACGCCGGCTGGATCGGCGAGGCCGGGCCCGGCCCCTCGTACCTGGACCCGGGCTCCGGCGGTCCCGAGAACGACTTCACCAACCGCAACACGGCGTTCATGTCCTGGAACCTGATGCACCTCGCGGCGCTCCTCAAGCGCGCCGGGGGCGTCCCCGCCCACGGCAACCAGCGCTCCGAGTGGGACGCCGGCTGCCGTTTCGACTTCCCGAACCCGGAACACCGCTAGGGCGGGTCCTCAGCAGGTGTTCGGGTGGGCGACGTCCACCACGAGCCGCTCGGGCGCGTGCAGGACGGAGGTGGTGTAGGCGGGCTGGGTGTCGAAGGCGGCGCCGAAGGTCACGTACCCCTCGTAGTCGCCGGTCAGGGCGATGCCCTTGAGCTTGCTGAGGTTGATCTGCTGGAGCTTGGGGCCCTGGTAGACGTTGTTGCCCGCGTCGTCGTGGCCGGCGGCCGGGTGCAGGCGGATCTCCAGGAAGTACTTGCCCGGCAGCGGGACCGGCTTGCCGGACCCGTCGTAGACCAGCTGGGAGACGGGAGTGACGGTGAACGGGGGCACGGAGCCCTGGAGGTCGATCACGATCCGGTCGTACGTGCAGTGACCGCCCCAGCGGGCGTTGACGACGAGCGGGGTCGTGGAGCGGACGGCGGCCGGGGCGGCCGCCGAGGCCGGTGCGGCGAGCGCGAGCCCTGCGGTCAGCAGGGCACCCGTGGCCAGGGCCACGATCCGGCGGCGGTGCGGGAGGTGACGCATGGCGTCCCCCGATCCTCTGAGACGGGGAATGACTGTCATCCGGTATGACATTCCCGGGGGCCCCGTGGTTGCACGGGGCGGCCCGCGCGCTCCGGAAGGCTCAGAAGGTCAGCAGGGCGCTCAGCTCGGCGTCCAGGTCGTAGTGGCGGTGCTCCTGCCCGCGCGGGACCAGCTCGGTCATCCGCCGGCACAGCCCGCGCAGGTCCTTGGCCCGCGCGGAGACCACGCAGCCCCGCTCGCCGTTGCTCAGGGCCAGCAGCACGCGGGGCTCGGTGCCGCTCCAGCGCGGCCACACCTGTATGTCGCCCTCCCCGGTGGCGCAGGTCTGCCCGTCGATCAGCAGCTCCCGCGAGAACACCCAGCGGGCGATCCGGACCCCGGCGCCCCGGAACTCCACGGCGACCTCGTAGGGCCGGTCCGTGCGGTAGACGAAGACGCCCTCCAGGGGGACCGGCAGCGGTGCGGCCTCCAGCCGCAGCGGCAGGACACGGTGTTCGGTGATGGCCATGGCGGCTGCCTCTCTTCGCGGGGTAACAGCGCCCCCCGAAGCACGCTAGTGCACGGACCGCCCGCTGCCCGGGGGCCGAAGGTCCCGACCCGGGCGGGCCGTGGGACCCCTCTTCGCCCACGCGCGGAGGGGCCCGGCGCACCCGCGCCGGGCCCCTCGTCACGCTGCGCCGATCAGGTCAGCACTCGATGACGTTGACCGCGAGACCGCCGCGCGCGGTCTCCTTGTACTTGACCTTCATGTCGGCGCCGGTCTCCTTCATGGTCTTGATGACCTTGTCCAGGGAGACCTTGTGGCTGCCGTCGCCGCGCATCGCCATCCGCGCCGCCGTGACGGCCTTGACGGCCGCCATGCCGTTGCGCTCGATGCACGGGATCTGCACCAGACCGCCGACCGGGTCGCAGGTCAGGCCCAGGTTGTGCTCCATGCCGATCTCGGCCGCGTTCTCCACCTGCTCCGGGGAGCCGCCCAGCACCTCGGCCAGGGCGCCCGCCGCCATGGAGCAGGCCGAGCCGACCTCGCCCTGGCAGCCGACCTCGGCGCCCGAGATGGAGGCGTTCTCCTTGAACAGCATGCCGATGGCGCCGGCGGCCAGCAGGAAGCGCACCACGCCGTCCTCGTCCGCGCCCGGGACGAAGTTCACGTAGTAGTGCAGGACGGCCGGCAGGACGCCCGCGGCGCCGTTGGTGGGCGCGGTGACGACCCGGCCGCCGGCCGCGTTCTCCTCGTTCACGGCCATCGCGTAGATCGTCGTCCACTCGCTGCGGTGCAGCAGCGGGTCGCCCTCGGTGCGCAGCTGGCGGGCGGTGGAGGCGGCCCGGCGCTTGACGCGCAGCCCGCCCGGGAGGATGCCCTCGCGGGACATGCCGCGCGAGACGCAGGACTGCATGACCCGCCAGATCTCCAGGAGGCCCTCGCGGATCTCCTCCTCGGTGCGCCAGGCCTTCTCGTTCTCCATCATCAGGGAGGAGATCGACAGGCCGGTCTCGTTCGCGAGGCGCAGCATCTCGTCACCGGAGCGGAAGGGGTACTTCAGCACGGTGTCGTCGAGCTTGATCCGGTCCTCGCCGACCGCGTCCTCGTCCACGACGAAGCCGCCGCCGACCGAGTAGTAGGTCTTCTCCAGCAGCGGGGCGCCGGAGGCGTCGTAGGCGAAGAGGGTCATGCCGTTGGCGTGGTAGGGCAGCGAGCGGCGGCGGTGCAGGATCAGCTGGCTGGGCTCGTCGAAGTCGATCTCGTGGACGCTCCCTATCTCGGTCCCGAGCAGCCGCAGCCTGCGGGTCCGGCGGATGCGCTCCACCTCGTCGTCGGCGGTCTCCACGTCCACCGTGCGCGGGGAGTGGCCCTCCAGACCGAGCAGGACCGCCTTGGGGGTGCCGTGGCCGTGGCCGGTGGCGCCGAGGGAGCCGAACAGCTCCGCGCGGACGGAGGCGGTCTGGGCGAGGACGCCGTCCTTCTTCAGGCGGGACACGAACATGCGCGCCGCGCGCATCGGGCCGACCGTGTGGGAGGAGGAGGGGCCGATACCGATGGAGAAGAGGTCGAAGACGGAGATGGCCACTGGCGGACTCCCTTGTCGGCTCGTGGGGTGGAGAGAGGGCAGGGGTGTGGTGGAGCGGGGTGGTGCGCGGGGGATCTGCGGATTTTGTCCGGCAGACGAGCGTAACGCGTGGAGATGAACGTTTCTGCTCGCGGAAGGGTCCGGCGGACGTGAGTCAGCTCGCGTTCCGGTGCCCGGCGGGGGAGGAGGCCGGGGGAGAAGACAGGAAGGGGCCCGGCCCTGTGCGGAACAAGGCCGGGCCCCTCCTGGCCCGTGACTACAGCGACGGGTAGAGCGGGAACTTCGCGGCGAGCGCGGAGACGCGCGCCTTGAGGTCGTCCGCGTCGTAGCTCGGCTTCAGCGCCTGCGCGATGATCTCGGCGACCTCGGTGAAGGCCTCGGCGTCGAAACCGCGGGTCGCCAGGGCCGGCGTACCGATCCGCAGACCCGAGGTGACCATCGGGGGACGCGGGTCGTTCGGGATGGCGTTGCGGTTGACCGTGATCCCGACCTCGTGGAGGCGGTCCTCGGCCTGCTGGCCGTCCAGCTCCGAGTTGCGCAGGTCGACCAGGACCAGGTGCACGTCGGTGCCGCCGGTGAGGACGTCCACGCCCACGGCCTTGACGTCGTCCTGGACCAGGCGGGCGGCGAGGATCTTCGCGCCCTCCAGGGTCCGCTCCTGGCGCTCCTTGAACTCGGGCGAGGCCGCGACCTTGAAGGAGACGGCCTTGGCCGCGATCACGTGCTCCAGCGGACCGCCCTGCTGGCCGGGGAAGACCGCGGAGTTGATCTTCTTGGCCAGCTCCTGCGTCGACAGGATGACACCGCCGCGCGGACCGCCGAGGGTCTTGTGCGTGGTGGTGGTGACGACGTGGGCGTGCGGCACCGGGTTCGGGTGCAGGCCCGCGGCGACCAGGCCCGCGAAGTGCGCCATGTCGACCATCAGGTACGCGCCGACCTCGTCCGCGATCCGGCGGAAGGCGGCGAAGTCCAGCTGGCGCGGGTAGGCGGACCAGCCGGCGACGATCAGCTGCGGCTTGGACTCCTTGGCGAGGCGCTCGACCTCGGCCATGTCGACCTGGCCGGACTCGTCGACGTGGTACGGGACCACGTTGTAGAGCTTGCCGGAGAAGTTGATCTTCATGCCGTGGGTCAGGTGACCGCCGTGGGCCAGGTTCAGGCCCATGATCGTGTCGCCCGGCTTCAGCAGCGCGAACATCGCGGCGGCGTTGGCCTGCGCACCGGAGTGCGGCTGGACGTTCGCGGCCTCGGCGCCGAACAGCGCCTTGATGCGGTCGATCGCGATCTGCTCGACCACGTCGACGTGCTCGCAGCCGCCGTAGTAGCGGCGGCCGGGGTAGCCCTCGGCGTACTTGTTGGTCAGGACCGAGCCCTGGGCCTCCATGACGGCGACCGGAGCGAAGTTCTCCGACGCGATCATTTCCAGGGTCGACTGCTGGCGTACGAGCTCGGCGTCGACGGCGGCGGCGACGTCGGGGTCGAGCTCGTGGAGGGGGGTGTTCAGAACGGACATCAGGATCCCCTGGGGTGTCAGTTACCGGAGGTGAGGGCGGTGTACTCGTCGAAGGAGAGCGCGTCCTTGGGCTCCTCCGACAGCTTCACCTTGAACAGCCAGCCACCCTCGAACGGGGCGGAGTTCACCAGCGCCGGGTCGTCCACGACATCCTGGTTGAACTCGACGATCTCACCGGAGACGGGGGAGTACAGGTCGCTGACCGACTTGGTCGACTCCAGCTCGCCACAGGTCTCGCCCTCGGTGACCGTCTCGCCGACCTCGGGGAGCTGGGCGTAGACGACGTCACCGAGTGCGTCGGCGGCGAAGGCCGTGATGCCGACCGTCGCGACGCCGTCGACGGCGTCCGACAGCCACTCGTGCTCCTTGGTGTAACGCAGCTGCTGGGGGTTGCTCATGACCTGATTCTCCTGGATGCGGTGCGGTGGATACGAACGGTGGTCTTGCGTGCCGGGGGGTGGCCGCCGGCGAGGGGTCCCGGGGACCCGAGGGTCACTTCTGCCGCTTGTAGAACGGCAGGGCGACGACCTCGTACGGCTCATGCGTACCGCGAATGTCCACGCCGACCCCGGAGGTGCCGGGCGCGGCGTGCTCCGCGTCCACGTACGCCATGGCGATCGGCTTGCCCAGCGTCGGCGACGGGGCGCCCGAGGTGACCTCGCCGATCACCTTGCCGCCCGCGACCACGGAGAACCCGGCGCGCGGGACGCGGCGGCCCTCGGCGATCAGACCGACCAGCTTGCGCGGGGCCTTGGTGGCGGCGCGCTCGGCGGCGGCCTCCAGGGCGGCGCGGCCGACGAAGTCGCCCTCCTTCTCGAACTTCACGACCCGGCCCAGCCCGGCGTCGAAGGGCGTGAGGGAGGTGGTGAGCTCGTGCCCGTACAGCGGCATGCCCGCCTCCAGGCGCAGGGTGTCGCGGCAGGACAGGCCGGCCGGGACCAGGCCGACGCCCTCGCCCGCCTTGGTCAGCGCCTGCCACAGCTCCACGGCGTGCTCGGGGGAGACGAACAGCTCGAAGCCGTCCTCGCCGGTGTAGCCGGTGCGGGCGATCAGCGCGGGCACGCCCGCGACGGTGCCCGGCAGGCCCGCGTAGTACTTCAGGCCGTCCAGGTCGGCGTCGGTCAGCGAGGCGAGGATGCCGGGGGACTCCGGACCCTGGACGGCGATCAGCGCGTACGCGTCACGGTCGTCACGGACCTCGGTGTCGAAGCCGGCGGCGCGCTCGGTCAGCGCGTCCAGCACCACCTGGGCGTTGGAGGCGTTGGCGACGACCATGTACTCGGTCTCGCCGAGGCGGTAGACGATCAGGTCGTCGAGGATCCCGCCGTCCTCCTGGCAGATGTGCGTGTAGCGGGCGCGGCCGACGCCGACGGTGGAGATGTTGCCCACGAGGGCGTAGTCCAGCGCCTTGACGGCCTCCGGGCCGGTCAGGGTGATCTCGCCCATGTGGGACAGGTCGAACAGGCCGGCCTTGGTGCGTACGGCGTTGTGCTCGTCGCGCTCACTGGCGTAGCGCAGCGGCATGTCCCAGCCCGCGAAGTCGGTCATGGTCGCACCGAGCGAACGGTGCAGCGCGTCGAGCGCGGTCAGGCGGGGGGCAGTGCTCATGGGTGTGGCTCCCGGGTCCCAGGGCATGACATGACGAGGACGATCCTCCCCATCTGTCATCGGAACCTGAGAGGTTCGCCGGGAGTTCCCACGGGGGAACGCCGACTTGCACCTTGGGTGGAGCTGGCGGACAGCTCGCTTTTCAGATCTGCCTCATCCACGCGGTACGGGGCCTGAGAGATTCAAGGGAGGTACTTGCTCCTTCGGCGCCCGGGCACGGCCTCGCGGCCAGCCGGGACTCTCCCGCGCGGATTCAAGCGGCCGGTATGCAGTTGGTGTCCAGATGGCGCACATCATTGCACGGGTCGGGCGGAAGCGGGCAGTGGGGCCCGGAAGAACGCATGCGGCGCCCGTGCCGCCCGCTCCCGCCGGTGTCCCGGCCACCGGACGACCGGCCCGGAACCGACCCGCCGGGATTACCGTCTCTTTACATTCAGCGGGCATGGGGCCCTCGCGGCCCGACTCGGGGGGAGACGATCACGGTGCGGAGATTCGGAGTGGCGACCAGTACGGGAACGGTGGATGAGGTCCGGGCGCGGCCCCTCGCGTCCCGCACCGCCCCCGCCGCCGGCACGGTCCGCGACCTGCGCGGACGGGTGGCGCGCGGCCCCCGGCGGCTGAGCTTCCGCGTGGGGGACATCGTGGTCGTGTCCGGTCTCCCGGGAGGCGGCAAGACCACCCTGATCAAGCGGGCCGCGCCGGGCGGGGGCATCGACTCCCAGGACGTCCGCGAGCGCTGGGAGGGCCGGATGCCGGACGCGCTGCCGTACGCGGTGTACCGCCCGCTGGTCCGCGCGTCCCACTACTGGACGCTCTGGCGCGAGCTGCGCTCCGGCGCCTCTCTGGTCGTCCACGACTGCGGCACCCAGAGCTGGGTCCGGGCCCTCCTGGCGGCCTCCGCCCGGCGCCGGGGGCGCCGCCTCCACCTGCTCCTGCTGGACGCCACCCCGCAGGAGGCCCTCGACGGCCAGGAGTCCCGCGGCCGCGGGGTCTCGGCGTACGCCTTCGCCCGCCACCGCGCGGCGGTGACCCGCCTCCTCTCGGCGGCCGAATCGGGCCACTCCCCCCGCGGCTGCGCCTCGACCACCCTCCTGGACCGCCCGGCGGCCACGGCCCTGACGGAAATCACCTTCACGCCCTGACCCGCCGCCCCGGGTGCCGCTGCGCGGGGCGAGGTCCCCTACCCGCCCTTCCGCCGTTCCCCGGGCGCTGCCCGGACCCGCGCCTCAAGCGCCGGCGGGGCTGATATCAGC